>JAPUJU010000099.1 GCA_027296025.1 bacterium | reverse complement strand
GAGAACGTGACATCGTCGGAACGGTCGATGACCAGGTTTTCCTTGTCGCCGTCCTTCTCGATAACAAAGGTACCGACGGTGATCTCCGCGCCCTCGGCGCCGGCCACTTTGAGCTGTCCGGTCTTACCTTCGCCGAGCGCTTCCTTGCGGCTCTCGACAGCCAGCGGAATCTTGATCGATTCCTGTGAGCTGCCTTGTGTCTTCATCGAAGCTGCCCGCAGTTTCTTCTGCTGCTTCTTGTCGACCGTCTCTTTCTGATCGGCGGAGAGAGTTTCCATGTCGACGATGTTGATGTATGCGCCCATACCGGAGACTTCTCCCTCGGGTTTCCTTTCGAGGCCAAGGCGCATACGGCCCAGGCGTTCGATCTTCGCCCGCTCGGCTCTGATCTCCTCTTCGGACGCTTCCCAACCCTCTTTGAACTTCGTGAGTCCCTTCTTGGTCAGGTTCTTGACGTACAGGTCCTTGAACTCGGCCGCCGTCACCGTCTCCTTCGCGCCGAGCTCCGCGAACACTTCGTCGACAAACGCATCGAACTTGTCGGTGCCGATCCCCGTCAGAACCTCTTTCAGGTCGGCTGTTGCCAGCGACACCTTCTCTTCGTCCGAGATACCCACCTCGCGGGACTTCTCCATGATGAAACGAAGGACCGGCTGGTAGCCGCGATTGAGTTCGGCGACGAACTCTTTCGCTTCCTTATGCAGCTCCGAAATCGCTCCGGTGCTCGCGAGCTGGCAGTTCAGAATGAACGCCTCGATCGCGCGCTCTTCGAGCTGTTCGCGTGTGTAGCCGTGCTTGGGCAGGAAGAGCGACTTGATGACGCCGGCCAGAATGTTGATATGGGGCTTCATTTCGTCGGTGAACTCTTTCGCCATTTCGCGGTTCGCTTTGTCCACCGTGCTCATGCGCTTTGCCCGCTCCGCGCGGCTCTCGAACACGAACCGGTCGAGCTGGTCCTGAACACCGAGCTTGAACATCTTGTCACCCGCCGCCGGGAACTGCGCCCGCGCGTGCTTTTTGTACTTACTGCTCAGCCAGCAGAACAGAAACGAGTGCATGACGTCGTTGCGCAGGAAACGTGCGAGCCAGTCGGCCGAATCCTTGCACGTTTTGTAGTATCCGAAGAAACTGCGGCCGCGGCCCGTCTCGGGACCGGTGAAGTTGAATTCGCCGAGCGCCATGTCATCGACCCAGCTGCCACCGTTGTTCTTCAGGAACGTCGCCAGTTCGGTACTCTCGTTCAGCAGACCGTTCTTCAGCTCGGCAAGCGTCTCAACGCACTGGTTGAGCTGCCGCGCCTGGGCATCGTCGTCAGTCGCGAACGGGCTGAGCGGATCCTTCGTCCACCCTTTGAGCTTCGCTTTCAGGCTGCCCTGAACGTGGACTTCATCGTCTTCGAGGCAGAGCAGGTACTTGATCATCTCGCCGCGCATCGCGGTGTCCTCGCGCAGCTTCTTCTGAAAGAGACCCTGATCGATCGTTGCTTTCGCATCGTAGCTCGTCAGAATCTGGTCGACGTGGTGCGCGACGTAGATCTCGAGGATCCAGCTCATCGAGCGTACGAAGTTGCTGTGTCCGTAGCGTGCCGAGACGTCGAGGTGTTTGAGCAGGTCGCTGAAGAGCTCGCCGCCCGTTTCCTGGATTTTCTTACCCGGATCGCCGGCCGATTTGGTTTCCTCTAGCAGGTTCAGCAACAGGCTCTTGTTCAGGATCGGCAGACCCTCGGCGTATACTTCACCGTCGTCCGTCGCAGGCGTTTTCAGGTGAAAGCCCTGAAAGAAAATGTCGCCGATCTTGAACTGGTGTTTCGGATCATCCGCTTTGGTCAGGCGAAGCTCGGGACGAACGACATCGATAAAAGTCTGCCCGTTTAGCTTGTGAATGCCCTTCGCTTCGTCATCCTGCTTCTGGAAGATGTGCCGACGCACGTCGTCGTCTTTTCGAAATTTTCCAAAAACCGCGATACGTTTATTCGGTTCTTGAACTGCCTTTTTTACAGCCTGCGAAATTGCCATGAGAGACACTCCTCAGTCATTAAGTGTTACGCCCGATCGGGGACGGTGTGGCTTGTTTCCACGTGTTGTTCAAATCACAATAGCTGTCGTTCTACTCCTCCTTATTATTCTTCGATCGATGATCACCGCTCCCCATCACCCACCCCAGCTCATACGATCGGTCTGCGCCTTCTCGATCAACCGTGGCAATGCGCGGACCGATTCGTCCTCACCGGAAGCACCATCAAGGATCATATCCTTAACGTCCTGCGGACACTCGGCCCATCCAACATCCCGCAGTTTCAGATCGAGAATCTTCGCCACGTTCTCCCGCTCCTTGATTGGAAAGAACGGGATGATGAAATCCACGCGGTCGAGAAAAGCGCGGTCCAACGCGGTACGATACTGTGTGTGTTGTAAATCCTCTTTCAGACGTTTTAAATTTATGTAGTGTTGAATCTCTGCCGGCCCGGCCGACGCGGACCCCTCGGCCCCCTTGAACGCAACGCCAAGCCCGGACTTGAAGTTCTTGATCTCCTCATCGATCTGCTTGCGCATCGTCTGCTCGTCGACGTCGAGTATTCCCTCGAGAATCAGCGTACGCAGCTTTTCGTCACTGAATTCCCGCGCAAGTTCCGCCCGGCTGGACTCGGCGGCGCGGCGTTTGTACGCGCCGGTCACCTGATCCTGGCCGTGGTTCGTCGTCATGATGAAAATCGCCTGGGAGAAGTGCGTACGCTCATTCATCCCGTCCTTCGCTTCTCCCTCGAGCATGCCCAGGAGAATGTCCTGGATCGCCGAATGCGCACGATCGATTTCGTCGAGCAGAATCACGCAACTCGGCCGGTCACGCACCTCGTCGAAGATCGTTCGCAGCTGACCGTGACCTTCATAGCCAACCGGCGAACCCATGAACCGCCAGCGATCCCCATCGGATCCGAAGTTGCTCATGTTGTAGACAAAGAAGGCTTCTTCGCCGTAACCGAGTCGCAATGCCAGCGAACGTCCGAGGTGCGTCTTGCCGACCCCCGGGGGGCCGACAAAGAGAAAGCGCCCGCGCGGCATCTTGCGCGATGGTCCGGTGGCCTTCAGGGCGAGAACCCGGCAGATGCGATCGATCGCGTGGTCCTGACCGATAACGTCTTTCTTGAGCGTGTCGGCGAGCTGACCGTAGAACTCGTCCGGGTCCTTGCCGATGACCTCGGCGCTGAGATTTTGTTCCTTGGCGACATGCTCGCGCAGATCGGTGATCTTCATTTCCCCCGACTCGATGGTGAGATCGCCGTCACTCATGATGCGCGCGCACGCTCTGTGCACGGAACTCCTCGCCAGATCGAGCGCCACCTGCGGTAGATGTCTTCCCGGATAGCGTTCGGAGGTCAGACTCAGGATTTCGTCCGCGAAGCTCTCGGCACCGCCTTCAATCGACAACTGGATCGGGGCCACCCTGACTTCCTGCTCGATCCTCACGGAGACGATCGGCTTCGCGGCTTCCACCGTCATCACCGGCAGGGGCGACGGCCGAATCCCTTTCAGCGTGCTCGATGCACCGGCCTGATCCGTCCGCGCAACAAGTACGAACGTGCGGGTATGCCCTTCGATGATTCCACCGAACTGCTGTGTAAAGTGTCCCGAAATCGGCAGCGTTTCCTTCAACAGCATTTCGAAACCATCAAAAACGGGAATGACTTCCTGGTGATCGTTGAGGTAGTCGTAGAGGCTTCGCAACCGGTCGAGCGCCTCGTCTTCGGAGCCACAGAACTCGGTGTCCTGTACGAAAAGAAACTGGGCCTTGCGAAGCCGCGGGTCGGTGTGACTCTTCCACTGCTCGAGCGCGTGTTTGATAAGACTTTTAACAAAAAGACTCTTCCCGGTGCCGGGCAGTCCCGTCATAAGATAATGTTGTCCCGACTGACCGGCGAGCGTGAGGAACGCGTAGTGCTCACTGAGATCGCGTTCACGACCAACCATGTCCGCGCTCACCTCTCTGTAAAGCCAGTCTGAATCGACGATCTGGCCACACGAAAGCGCGCCCGTCGCCCGACCCTCAGCGGGACTGGTAAGAAGTCCTATGATATTGTGTCGTTTGCAGATCGCCCGGCACACGTCCTGTGTCGGGTCGCGGAACTCGCCTTCGATAAGCCATTCGAGGACCTCGTCGGGCAACATGCCCCTCTTCCTGGCGCGGGTCGAAACGAATCGACCAAAGCTCTCCTCCGCTTTCGTCGGATTGAAAGAGACGTCGTATTGCTTCTCGCTTACCTGCGCGAGTTGAATCTTCGGATTCGAAAGAACCTCTTTCTCTATTTCCCGCCTGGTTGAAACCACGGCGGTCGCCGTTGGCTGACTGCAGCGGCCGAGCGCGTCGCGATACACATGACTGAGGCAGGCGAGCTGTTTCTCGCTTCGCGCCTGCTTTATAACGTCAAAGACCAGATCTCTGAAGGCGGACATTTTCACTCCCCTAGAACAGTGTGTATGAGGACTGTTGATACCCGTCCCCGAACCGTCCGATTGTCGCAAGGCCCACCCGGGACTCGCCGACTCGGAACCCGCGATCACTCGAGAAAAAGAATCGTTTGTCGGATCTCTCCAGGAACAAGCCGCGATACCACGAGGTCCACCAGCCGTCCTTATACGGAACCTTCCACGCTTTGCCGTTCCCTCGCTTCCATAATCCCCCATGCATGAACTCGGCGAACTTGCGCCCGCCGAAGTAGACGGAGTTTCTCAAGTCCAGAACACGGGTCGAGAGCGCCGACTCAAACTCCTCAGCCGAATCTCCCCTCGGAACCTCATTGGAGGGTGGCGGCTCGACGAAAACTCGTGACCGCGGCATCAACAGCCAGCGGCTCACCATCTCGATGAATCCGACCTGGTCGGACAGCACCTCGACCCTTCCGTCATTCTGCTCCCGAAAGTCCACGAACGCCTGATGGCAGCCTTCCCACCGGGGATCGTTTTCTTCCTTCAACGCACTCAGGAGAAACTTCAGAAAGTCGCTATCGTAGGCGGCTGGCGCATCGACGAGTTTTTCGAGAAAGTACGCGCAACTCGGCCAGAGCTGCGTGTCAAACTCGTTGCGATCGATAAACAAACCGGTCGAACTCGCACGCGACCGTCTTACAAAGGGCTGGGCTTCGTCAGGGGGAAGTTCAAACACACGGCGCTTCAGATCTTCGTTCTGGTGTGAACCGACCCAGTGACGTGTCCAGTACTTCGCAAACCACTCTTCGTTGCCGTGATCCGGTTCGCCGTTGTACTTCTTGTACCAGCGGATCTTCTCGGAATCCGGCTTCTCATCATCGCCTTCACTCTCACTTACAAAGAAGATTCCTTTTAGTTGATCGAGGCAGAAGAATGGCATCCATTTTCTTGGAAGCCCTTTACCCTTCACTCCCCACGTCAGCGATTCGATTCTCGAAAGTTCTTCCACCGGACGCGACTCGAACTGCTCCTGCGCTTTTCTCAAGAGCCGAATCCGTGGCGCGTCCCCGGCTTCGAGTTCCGGCTCGACGGAGAGCCAGCCGCCTGATTGGGTGCACGCGTTCAGAATTCTCCAGAGGGTCCGCTCGAGGTTCACCTGGCCGGACTCCCAGCCTTCCCGCTCGCCGCCGTTGCCGTTCGACTCCTGCCGGGCCGCCTCGGAGAGTTCGTTTCCCTCCAGTTCGACCTCGATGATCATCGGATTCAGGATCGCGACGACCTCCATCTCGCTCGCGTCGGAGTCCACCTGCAGCTGCATCAAGTCGAAGGATCGCGGCGTGTCGTGATCGGCGGATGCAAACAGGCAGCCCTCGAACAAAAGCTCCGACCCATAACCCGACATCCGGCACGCTAGCGGGTCGTCGGTTGCGCGTATCCGGCGAAACAGCCTTCGTTTGTTGGGGTCCGGTCCTTCGATCAGGATTTCATCAGAGGGGACATTTTGTAGAACGAACAAAAGGTCGGGGCGTTGAGGCAGTAGGACCGTCGACATGTTGCGATCCGTCGGAACAAGCCAGGAGTGCGGGTTGTCCCCGGTGTAAACCGGCATCGAAACATGATCGCGGTTGAGGGGCCACTTGAACTCGACGTTTTCATGCTCTTCCAGCAGGAGCTGCATGAACGGGCTCGCGTCATCGCGAAGTTTTGTGCCTTCAGCGTAAACCCGGTTACGAATTCGAAATTCTTTCAGATGGCTTTCGGTCGGCAAACCAGCAATCCAAAACCGTTTCATCGGTAACCTCACGCGGACGGCCATCCGTACAGGCATGACACATACGCGTCCCAGTCGTATCGAAGGACGCCGATCCTGAGGAGTCGGAGGATGCAGAGCTTAGCGATGTAAGGGCAGTCTTGACTCGACGGTTGCAGCGCCGGCCAGATGATGATCGAGTGTCGCTGAGGTAGAAACCGCGCGCGCGTGGCTAAGGATGTGGGTCGCCGAGGTACGGTGTGCGCGGAGAGCGGTGATTCCCTGCTCGAGGCGATACCGCAGTCTAGCATTTTCAAGTGGGAGTGTAAACGGGCATTTCAATTTTTGTTCAA
>JAPUJU010000098.1 GCA_027296025.1 bacterium | reverse complement strand
CCGCCCCAGCGTGTGACGAGAAAAACAAGAAAGGGGAGAACGATACTGAATCCGAGCGTGCCGACGAAGTTGATTGTCAGAATCGGATAGATGGAGACGCGGCGCGACGAAGGTTCATTGTTTTCCGGCACGGCCATGATTCACGAGGGTACCCAATCGTGGTGCGCCTTCAAGCTTATTCTGCTGGACGTGAAGGTATGTTCACGAGCCAGTTCTTGCGAGGTTAAGAAGGGGAGGGGCGGGAAGTGTGATCGCCTGGGTCACACTTCCACGAGGGTTTCGTTCAGGAGCTGTTCGTACTCCTGAACAGATCGTACGCCGACAAGCTGGTTGACGACTTCACCGTCTTTAAAGATCAGGATTGTCGGAATCGAAGTGATTCCGTACCGTTTGGCCGCCTCGGGATTTTCATCGACGTCGAGTTTTCCGATTGTTGCCGATCCGTCAAACTTCTCCGCCAGCTCGTCGACGACGGGTGCGAGAGCGCGGCACGGTCCACACCATGCTGCCCAGAAATCGACCAGGACGGGCTTACCGCCCCCCAGAACTTCGGATTTGAACGTCTGATCCGTGAAATGGACTGTTTTGTCTGACATGCGTTTTTCCCCTTTGAGTTATCTCGTTTCGTGCGCCGCCGGATCGGTCCGGCGATAGTTGGTCGCAGAAGGTGCCCGATCATTACACGACCGGATTCGTTTCTGCTAACAAGCCATGTATTTGTTATGACTTGTCGCGATACGTGCGTGGAAATCTGGCCGCAAATTCCCGTACGTTCGAAGTATTCGACCTGGAAGTTCATCATCGGATCCGGCTCCCGGTGTCGGCCTCTTGAAGGCATCGAGGAACGATGTCCGAAAACGGCTAGCCTTGAAGGTGATCCGATGTATGCTACCTGCATGGAACTCGACCCCCATGCATGCTACCGGGCCCTGCTTAGCCGCGACCCTCGTTTCGACGGGCGCTTTTTCGCCGGTGTGAGAACGACGGGTATCTACTGCCGCTCCATTTGCCCCGCCCCAAAACCCAAAAAACACAACGTGCGATTCTTCGCGTGTGCCGCCGCAGCGGAAGAGGCGGGATTCCGCCCGTGCTTCCGGTGCCGGCCGGAGGCGTCTCCGGGACCGCCGGCGTGGATGGGAACGTCGACAACGGTCAGCCGTGGGCTGCGACTGATCGGGGAAGGTTATCTGGACGCCCGTGGCGTAGAAGATCTGGCGAAACAACTGGGAATTACGGACCGGCACCTGCGACGGCTCTTTATCGAACACCTCGGTGCCTCTCCGTTGGCGATCGCGCAGGCGCGTCGGGTCCACGCGGCGAAGCTGCTTCTCGACAACACGCCGTTGTCGGTCACAGACGTCGCGCTGAGTTCGGGATTTTCAAGCGTTCGCCGGTTCAACGACGCCTTTCGGAAAACCTACCAGCGCTCGCCCACGGCCGCGCGCCGCACGTTGTCGTGCGTGTCGGAAACGGCCCAAGGTGACGTTGCGCTGCGGCTTTCCTACCGGCCGCCGTACGACTGGCGGGCTATCATCGACTTTTTGATCCCCCGGGCCATCCCCGGTGTCGAGCAGATTACGGACGAAGTTTATACACGCGTGGTGGCGATCGAGCGTGAAGTCGGCGTCGTCGCAGTATCCTGTTCGGTCGATAGCCATCACGTCACCGTTCTTATTCCCACAAATCTTTCGAAGCACGCTTCCCGGATCGCCGCGTGCGTGCGAAGACTGTTTGATCTTCAGGCGGATCCGTCCGAGATCGATAACGCGTTGGCGAACGATGGTATGCTTCGCGTGGCCGTGCGGCGCTACCCGGGACAACGCGTACCGGGCGCGTGGGATCCGTTCGAGACGTCGATTCGAGCGATCCTCGGCCAACAGGTAAGTGTCAAGGGGGCCACGACGATTGCCGGGAGGATCGTGCAACGATACGGCCGTCGAATCGATAGCCCGTTCGCCGGGGCCGATCACGTGTTTCCGACGCCGGCGCGGCTTAGCCATGCACGGTTCAATAACATCGGTCTTCCGGGCGGTCGCATCCGGGCACTTCGGAGTTTCGCGCGTGCCTACGACTCCGGTCTGCTCACGTTCGACGGGTCTCAAGCTTTACAGAATTTCATCGCAACGATGACTTCGCTGGAAGGAATCGGACCGTGGACGGCGCACTACGTTGCCATGCGTGCTGCCGGTGAACCCGATGCGTTTCCGGCCGCTGACCTCGCGCTTCGACGGGTTGCACAAGCGGCGGATCCGGCGCTGCGAACCGAGCGGCGGCTGGTCGAGCGATCTGCTGCGTGGAGTCCCTGGCGCGCGTATGCAGCGATGTATCTCTGGCGGTTGTATACAGACAATGCGGGAAAGGGAGAAAAGACATGAGCGTGGAATTCACTTACATGGAAAGTCCCGTCGGGCGAATACGGATTGTGCAGAGCACAGACGGTCTAGTCGAGATTGCGCTGGGGGATGACCTCGCCAGGCGCAAACTCGATGCGGCATGGCGATACGTCGAAAACCTGGAATGTGAAGCAACAGAACAACTGCGTGATTACTTCAATCACGAATTGAAAGAGTTCGACGTCAAGCTCGTCATCGAGGGAACCGACTTTCAGCGAACCGTGTGGCTCTCGCTTGCCGATATTTCGTATGGCGAGACGATGTCCTACGGCGAGCTGGCGACAAAGATCGGGCGGCCGAAAGCCGTGCGCGCTGTAGGTGCGGCGAACGGCCGTAATCCGATCCCGATCATCCTGCCATGCCACCGGGTGATCGGCAGCGACGGCAGCCTGACCGGCTATGGCGGTGGGCTCGCCGTGAAAGCGGAGCTTCTGAGTATGGAGCGTGGTACCGCGACATTGCCCCTGAAACTTTGAGGTTTGATCCGTCCCCCCGATGGTTTACCCTTACATAGGATACTCGCTCACCATGCACTCCCCCTGATTGCTGTGAAAGGGGCGTTTTCGTATGAAGCTCATAGTCACCCTGCTCGTGGTAGGGATAATGTTCGCGGCCGCCGGCCCGGCACGCTCGCAAAGCCTGTCGGCGGAGTCTCTGAGGAGTCTCGCAACGAGCTACGAGTTTTTCGTCGTTATTGAGCCCAACGAGGAGAAACCCCTTCGGTTCATGTATGCAGACAAGGGTCCTCACATCCATATCTACACGGTGGAGGATGGTCGGCCCGACCTCGACTTCGAGCTTACCGATCTCAACACTCGAGTGAGCGCAATGTTCGTACGCGATCTGGACAAGGACGGCGAGGAGTCTATCATTATTGCTACGAAGGGCGGACGTATACTCGCGTACGGGTTGAACAACTATGAGTTTCTCTTCGAAAATTTCCAGGACGATTTCCAACGGATTATTTGTATGGTGGCGGAGAATATCGACGACGATCCGCAGGACGAAGTCATCTTCACCGATGGAGACTTTCTGTACATCTATGACAGTGTCAGCCGCGCCCAGGAGTGGAAAAGCGACCGCAACTACACGGCGGGGCAGATTCGCCTCGCAAATATCGACGATGACCCGCAACTCGAAATCATTCTGAACACGGGGTTCGTCATTGATTCACACTTCTATACCGAAGAGACTGTTTCAGCTACCACGGGCCTCTTCGGAGCGCGTGTTGAAATGTTGGATCTAACAGGCGACGGCTTCCCGGAAATCCTCGGGGAGATCGAATTTCCACTTAGAATCTGGGATCTTTATAACCGCGAAGAGCTCTGGTAAGGATTGTCCTGCGCCAATCGCCACCCCATAGGTTCGACGACCGGGACGCGTCCGTGACCCGGGAGCGACGCGAGATCACCGGAAATCCCGAACGACAGTATCATTCGGGGCTTTTCCTTATCCTGTGCTCGCGGGTGACAGTTTTTGCGCTGGGTCTTGTCCTGGCCTGGCCCGGCGGTGCGCACGCCGATGTCGATCACGCCAAATTCGAACAGTACGAGGAAATCACCGTAACGAACATCGACTACACGGGTGCCAACATCACGAAACACTATGTGATCACGCGCGAGCTGGAGACGCGAGTGGGAGAGCCGTTCTCGATCAAGGCGCTCGAGCGGGATCTTCAGCGACTCGATAACCTGGGGATTTTCAGCTCCACGGATGTCAAACCCACCGACTACGACGGTGGCGTGGCGCTCGAGTTTGTTTTTCGTGAGCTCCCGTGGATCCTTCCGTACCTCAAGTTCAAATACACGGAGGCGAACGGCTGGTCGGTCGGGCCGACGGTGACGTCGGTCAACTTGCTGGGGCGCGATATATACGTGTCGGGCTACGTCCTGTTCGGCGGGACGTTCACGGGGTCGGTCCGGCTCACGTGGCCGTGGATTCGAGGTAATCATATCTCCCTCGTAATGATCGCAGAGCACCTTGAGTATACGAATATTTTTTACGACTTCGAGGAAACGAACGATGAGTTCACACC
>JAPUJU010000097.1 GCA_027296025.1 bacterium | reverse complement strand
GTTCATCTTGATCTGTTTTGTCATAATCTTCCCGTTCTCAATCACGAAGTTGGTCGTCAGGTCCTTGAAGCTCGTATCCTTATTCTTGAATATTCCCGGGTACTTATCTATCAATCCCTGGGAAAGCACGTTCTGTCCGGTGGAGCGCGAAACCTCGTCGAGCACGCTGTTAGGGATGTTGAGGTCTATGAGCGCCCCGTCAAAGAGCTCGGCCAGACCGACTCCGGAGATGGTGGGCTGGACGGACGCCCAGTCCTGTCCCTTTCCCGAAACGGTGAGGTCCATGTTGGCGCGCCCGCGAAGGTGTTTGCGAAGCCCGGACGGAATCTTGTTGAGGGCCTGCGCCACATCGCAGCCCCGGGCTTGTGTTTTCAGCTCGAACGATGGTGCTTCCGGATCGAGTACGACGGTGCCCTGCCCGGTCAATGTGCCGTCGTATGCCTGCAGCTGGATATTCTCGAGCGTCGCCTTCTTGCCGGCGAGTGTGTATACCCCGGTCAGGCTCGAGTATTCAACGACGCCGACCGTGCCGCTCGACGATTTGATTGTACCTTGCCCCGACGGCTGCTCGCCAAGCGTCAGGGTACCCTCGAGATCGAGTCCCTTGACGACCTGCGGCTGTGGCAGTTCCGGGTCCGGCGGCACGAAGTCGGCCAACGCCACTTTATCTGCGGTCGCGTGGTAGGTCACGACTGGCACATCCGAGTTGTCGATCGTTGCCGTCGCGTGGACTTCGGTGTTGTTCATTCGAAGAACGGTGTTTGTCAGCGTGATGGTGTTTTCGGATACCGCGACGTCCGAGCGAGCGGTCAGCGGTATGCCCGATGCCTTCTCAAAACTCGGGGGCGGTTCCTTGCCGTCTTTTACGTTGGACTCGAGAACGATACTCGTTTCGGTCGCATCAATCGTTATCGCAACCTTCAGGTCCGACGGAGTACCGGAGGCGGTTACCGACACCGTAACGGGACCCTGGAGATGCAAGTTCGATGGCAGGGATTCCTTGATGGAGGGAACCGCGTTTATGAGAACGGCTGCTTCAATGGGTCCGACGTCGATCGTGGCATCGAGCGGGACCGTCAGCGGGTCCATTCCGGGGCTTATGGGGCCGCCGGTTGCCTCGACGCGAATGTTCTGCCGATCCTCGAGGACGGCGGCGTCGAGTTTCAATGAGATCGGTTTCGTCGGATCGAGGTCGGTGACGCGCGAGTTAATCTGAGTGATCCGAAGGTTGAGGCCGTCCATCCGGTCTTCGAAATGGAGCGAACCGTTATCAATATTTACAAGTGCGATTGCAAAGGCGGCTGCTGGTTCCGCGGAGCCCCGCTCGCCCGGCGAAGGCTGGCCGTTCGACTCCGTCGTGGGTATGCCCAGCGTCATGGCGTTCAACATCCCTGTTTTGTCGCGTATCACACGAATGACCGGGGAGCGAAGCGTGACCTGTCCGATCTCTAATTGTTTCTTGAGGAGCGGGAGAATCTTCACGCTGATCTGGAGTTCCTTCGCCTCGATGAACGGCTTGTCCGAAAATGCTGGATCGTCCGACATCGTCACATTCGAGAGGCGAATGCCCAGCCCACCCCACACCGACACGCCGATGTCCTCGATTGTTACCGTTCGGCCGACCGCCTGCTCTGCGCGTGAAAGTAGAAAATCTTTTCTGTTGTTGATGACCTTTTCGAGATTCAGGACGAGCAGGAACAGACCGCCGACAAAGACGATCGCAAGAATACCGAGACTGATAAAAACTTTTTTTCGCATGGCGATTTCGACGTTTACCGACGTTACGAAAAGATGATCGCAGGCGCGTGCAATGTCAAGGCGGACTAGCGCGGGTCCTGTCGCCCATTCCACCCACCGTGCTCGCAAAGCTGCGCTCGGCGGGTACCCACTATCGGCGCCACCCGCGCGAGAAAGACGAGGAACCTATGGGACTTTAGATCAGCCGTGTAAGCTCAGCAATGGATGAAATAACGGCGTACGGCTTGATCGACGAACGTTTGACGGCATCTTCCTCGTATTTCCCTGTTTTGACAAGAACTCCACGGATGCCCGCACGCTGTGCTCCGCCGACGTCGGACTCGATATCATCGCCGATCATGACCACGTCGTCTCGGGCCAGGCCGAGATCGGCGAGCGCGATCTCGAAAAAGGCAGCCTCCGGTTTTCCCACAATCGTGGCCGATTTTCCGGTGGCGTACTCGAGCCCGGCAACAAACGCACCGATATCCATCTTCAGCCCCGCTTCCGTCTGCCAGTAGCGTCCCTTGTGCAGGGCGACAATCTCGGCGCCCGACATGATCATGTTGAACACGCGGTTCAAAAGCGGGTAGTCCCAGCGATCACCGATGTCGCCGACGAGAACGATATCGGGCGTCGACTCGTCTGTTGGTATTCCTGCATACGCCTCCCGAACGCCGTCCTCCACGAGAAGGAAGCACGTCGGCCTGCCGCGGTCGACGAGGTACCGGGCCGCCACCTCGTGTGTTGTGAACAGATGGTCCGGTTCGAGCGGTATACCCATCGCCCGCAGGCGCTTGTAGAGGGTCGTGCGCGATTCGGTCGTGGTGTTTGTAACGAAGCGGTACGGTATGCCATTGCTGGCAAGGTGTTCGAGCGCTTCGGCCGCCCCGGGGATGGGCGTCCGCCCGATCGACACGACGCCGTCCACGTCGCAGAGTATGCCTTTTACGCCGGACAGCACCGTCAACTCTCCTGCTTGATCATGGGCTGCGGGTCTTTCCCGGTAATCAGTCGCGCGCCGCGTTTTCGTGTGAAGTAATCGGCCGCCCACTGCGTGAGCACCTTGATGCGGTTGTCGTACTCGACCAGGTAGGCGATGTGAATGAACAACCACAAAAGCCACGCCGGTCGGCCGGAAAACCGGAAGCGCCCAAGATCGCACACCGCCGCGGCACGGCCGATCACCGCGAGGTTTCCCCTGTTCTTGTAACGAAACGGGGGAGTGGGCCTTCCAGCAAGCCGGCGCCGGATCGTCTTCGCCGCAAAGCTGCCCTGCTGCATTGCAACCGGGGCGACACCAGGGAGCGGTTTTCCGTCCTGAACGAACGACGCAAGGTCGCCGATGACAAAAACCTCCGGATGCCCCGGAATGGTCAGGTCCGGTCCGACCTCGACGCGCCCGCCACTATCCAGCGTTGCGCCCAGACGTTCCTCGAGGACACGTCCGATCGCCGACCCCTTGACACCGGCCGCCCACAAGACCGTGCGTGCATCGATGCGCTCCGAACGACCTGCCTGTTCGAAGACAACCGTCTCCGAGGTCACGTCCGTCACCTGCGCGTTTGTCTTTACCGTTACGCCGAGCTTTTCGAGGAACTGGCGTGCTTTCTCAGACAACGGTGGTGGAAACGTGGGGAGAATGCGGTCGGTCCCTTCGATGAGGGTGATCTCGGTCGAGCCGGGGTCAATGTTGCGAAAATCTTCGACCAGCGTGCCGTTGGCCAGCTCGCCGATCGCCCCTGCGAGTTCCGCGCCTGTCGGTCCGCCGCCAACGATGACAAAACGTAGAAGTGCGGCCCGTTCCTCAATATCCGGTTCGCGCTCGGCCTTTTCGAATGCGAGTAAAACCCGCCGCCGGATGTTCAGTGCGTCCTCGACCGTTTTCAATCCGGGCGCGTGGGTTTCCCACTCATGGTTGCCGAAGTAGTGATGTCTCGCTCCGGTCGATACGATCAGCGTGTCATACGGAACCCGCCCGTCCCGCAGAACGACTTCCCGTTTTTCGGCGTCGATATCGGTGGCCTCCGCCTGCCACACACGCACGTTTTTCTGTCGTTTCAGAACCGCGCGGAGTGGCGATGAAATATCGGCCGGGGAGATACCGCCGGTGGCAACCTGATAGAGAAGAGGCTGGAAGAGATGGAAGTTGCGTTTGTCGATCAGCGTGATATCGACATCGGCCCGGGAGAGTTTCTCCGTCGCGAGGAGCCCACCAAAACCTCCACCGACGATTACAATCCGGTGATTTGATTCGCTTGGCATGAATGTATCTCAGAGGCGGAAACTAATCCTGCAGGTTGCCGACCCGAATCAGGCCTTCCGTGTCGAGAATGCGGATTTTCTTCTTGTCCGTCGCGATCAGTCGTTCCCGCTTCAGGTCCGACAACGTACGCACCAGCGTTTCGACTGCCGTGCCCACTACGCCGGCCAGCTCTTCACGCGTGAGGGTGACGTCCAGAGGTGAGGTGTCGCCGTTTTCCGTCCCGTAGATTTTCTTGAGCACGAGCAGGGCTTCGGCGAGGCGTTCCCGAACTGGTTTCTGCGCCAGGTGAACAATCTGGGTTTCCGCCTGATCGAGGTCGGACGACATCATTTCCATAAAGCGCCGCGCAAACTGGGTGTCCTTCTCCAGCGCCGCGACAAACGTGTCCTTGGGGATATGGCAGACAATCGATTCATCGAGTGCCGTGGCCGAGACGGTATACGGCTCGCCGCTGAGCATGGACCGATAGCCGAGGATGGTGCCCGGTTTCGCGAAGCGGATGATTTGGGGCTTGCCTTCGTCACCGGTCTTGAAGACCTTGACCTTGCCGCTGTGCATGCAGAAGACGCCCTCAGGCGGGTCGTTTTCCTCGAAAATCGACTCGCCTTTCTTGTAGGAGCCGCACTTCTTCGACGTCTCGAACCCACCGAGCTGGTCGCTTTCCAGGCTGTCGAGAACGGACTGCAGGCGCGCGGCACATGTAGAGCAGAGAGGTTCCTGGAATGTGTCACTCATGGGTACTCACCTGTAGAGAGTATACATGACGCTCCCCCGGACGTCAGGCGAGAAATCGGCGAAACGGTTGGACGGTTTCGCCGATGCGGCTCTGATGGGCCCCGTCAGCCGGGCGTATTTCGGCCCATGGCTTCGTCCGCATCCATCGCAGACGGCCCCTCGCCACCCCTCCAGAAGTCCAGAATCCGCGCCCCCAGGAGGATCAGCATCGCAAGCAGGTACATCCACGTCAGAAAGACCGCCGCACCGGCCAGGGCCCCGTAGATCGCCTGGCGTCTCGTGATCCCGGCCGTGATGATCGTTCCGAGCTGCTGCAGACTCGTCCATGCCCACGTGACGGCCAGCGCGATGACAATTGCGTGCCACCACCGCGGTGTCTTTACGGGCAGGGTCATGTACAGGGCGAACAGAAAGACGGCGAACACCCATGTCGAGAAATAGCGCGACGAGAGCTCGACGAGCAGCGGGTAGTTTTGAAAAATCGAAAGCTGACTGAAAAGCTTCAGCGTGTAACCGGCAGCAGCAGCCATCGAGAAAAACAGGATGGCCACGACGACGTAGGCGAGCGAAATGATTCTGCCGGTCAGGAAGCCAACCTTCTTCTTACTCCCCATGACGGCGTTGATGCCCTCGTCGAGCGCGTCAAAAAGACCCATAGCCACGAGCAGTAGTGTGAACAAACCGACGCCGCCGAGCGCCTGCCAGTTGCTGGCTGCGCTGCTGATCTGTGCAAGGAGGGTTTCGCCGGAGCCGGGTGGCAGCAGGTTCTGGATGGTGGATGCCATCTCGTTGTAGACGCCCGGATTGTTTTTCAGAAAATAACCACTCGTGGCGGCAACGATGAACAGGAACGGAATCAGGCCGAGGAGGAAGTAGAACGCGAGGCCGGCGGCCATCATAGGAACTCGACGCTCGAAAAAGCCGTCCGCGGCTCTGCGGACTGCTCGAAGAAAACCGAGCACCACTACCTGGCTCATGCGGGCAAGCCGCCGGGGATTCTGCGGGACGTCCACGGAGTTTGTCAGCCTAATCGGTTGGGGGAACGCGCATTTCTGATTCGCGGTTCACCTTATCGAAGAAAGCCTGTGCGCGTCAATAGCGAGGCGTTCCTGAGCTCCCCGATGAAAAGGCTGAGATCAAGGCGAACGGGGGGACCATCGACGCGCTACCCGTTCTCGAGTTCCCGCGCGGCGTGGCGTGCCCTCTCCTCGTTCACGAAGGGGAGAAACGCAGCGCCGGCGACGAGCAGCACAATCAGTGAAAGCATGGAGAGGCGAGAGCTGCCCGTTGCCACAGCGACCCACCCCATCAGGACCGGTCCGACGACGGTCCCGAACTTGCCGACCATGTTGTAGAAGCCGAAGAATCCGGCGGCCTTCGACCTGGGAATCATCCGGGAGTACAGAGACCGACTCAACGACTGAACGCCGCCCTGCACGAGGCCGATGGCCGCTGCCAGATAAAACATCTGTGACACATTGGTCATCCGGTAAGCGTAGATGCAAACAACGATATAGACGGCGATGCCCACATACAGACCGCGCCGTGTTCCGACCTTTTCGCCGAAAAGGCCAAAACCGATCGACGCCGGAAAACCGACGAACTGGACAATGAGAAGCGCCACGATCAGTTTGTCCGAAGAAAACCCGAGCGAAAGACCGTAGTCCACAGCCATCCGAGCGAGAGTCTGCACGCCGTCGATGTACAGCCAGTAGCCGAAGAGAAACAGCATGATGATTTTCAGCTTCCGCAATTCGGCCATCGTGCTCCGAAGTTGACGCACTCCAGCCGTGATAGCATTCCATCCGCGGACGTGTTCGCCGGGTGGTTCTTTCACCCAGATGAGAATCGGGATCGTGAAAACAGCCCACCAGATTGCGACGGTGACGAACGAAACGCGGACCGCCTGCGCCGCGTCGGCCAGGCCGAAGAGTTCCGGTCGCAACGTCATCGCGACGTTGAAAGCAAACAGGATGCCACCGCCGATGTATCCGAGGGCGTAGCCCAGGCTGGATACGAAGTCGGACCGTTTGTCGCCGGTAACGCTGACGAGAAGAGAATCGTAGAAAATGGTGGACGCCGAGAAGCCGATCGAGGCAATTACATACACGAGAACGGCGAGTTCCCACTCACCGCGGGCAACGAAATGGAGTGCTCCCGTCATCACGATGCCCATCGCGGCGAAAACCGCGAGAAATTTGATTTTCAAACCGCCCCTATCCGCAACGGCACCGAGAAATGGAGACAACACGGCAACAACGATGCTTGCGATCGAGTTTGCCATTCCGAGGCGGAGCGTGCTCATGGTGACGTCGGCTCCAGCACTCCAGTACTGTTTGAAAAATATAGGAAAGAACCCCGCTATCACCGTCGTGGCGAACGCCGAGTTTGCCCAGTCGTACATCGCCCAGGCAAGAATTGTTCTTCTTTCCTCTGTGAGTTTCATGGCGTTCGGTCCCGGGAGGGGCCTCGAATCAATGCGGCGTCGGAGGGAGCTTCTGCGAAGGGTCCACCGGTGTCAAGGGAGAAGCGGTGAGAGCGCACAATCGGGGTGCACAAGTGCAAACGGTTGCGTTACAATAAGAGAGGACCGAGTAGTCCCACATGATCACGAAGACATTCAGGCGTTGAAAGGAGCGGTCCATGACGAAAAAACCTCTCGATACGATACTCAACGAAGACCGCACGTTTTCGCCGTCAGAAGAATTCAGTAAAGCGGCGCATGTCTCGTCGTTCGACGCGTACAAGCGGATGTACGAGGAGAGCATCAAAGATCCGCAAAAATTCTGGGCGTCTGTTGCAGAGGAGTTCCGTTGGTACAAGAAGTGGGATACGGTCCTCGACGAGAGCGACGCGCCTGTCTACAAGTGGTTTTCCGGAGGGCGCACCAACCTGTCCGACAATTGCCTCGACCGCCATCTGCAGTCCGCGACTCGCAACAAGGCGGCGATTATCTGGGAAGGCGAGCCGGGCGAGCAGCGCGTTCTGACGTACCGGGATCTGTGGCGCGAGGTAAACATGTTTGCGAACGCCCTCAAGAAAACCGGCGTCGGCAAGGGCGATCGCGTCGCCATTTATCTGCCAATGATTCCCGAACTCGCTGTTGCGATGCTTGCGTGTGCGAGGATCGGCGCCGTCCATACGGTCATTTTCGCAGGGTTCTCTGCCGAATCGATTCGCGATCGAGTGTTGGATTGTGAGGCGAAAATGGTGATTACCGCGGATGGAGGGTGGAGGAAGGGCAGCGTGCTACCGCTAAAAGATATTGTCGACGAAGCGGTTGCCGACTGCGCTTGCGTGGAGAGCGTGATCGTCGTGAAGCGTTCAACCGGTCCGGAGCCGTACCCCTGTTCACTCAAGGATGGCCGGGATCGGTGGTATCACGACGTCATGGACGCGGCGTTCTCGGTGTGCGTGCCCGAACAGATGGAGAGCGAGGATCCGCTCTTTCTGCTATACACGAGCGGTACGACCGGAAAACCGAAAGGCATTGTGCACACGACGGCCGGTTACATGGTTTTCGCGGCCTTTACGGCGCGCTATGTGTTCGATCTCAAACCGGAGGACGTGTACTGGTGTACGGCAGACATCGGGTGGGTGACCGGGCACAGTTACATCGTGTACGGACCGCTCGCAAACGGTGCGACCTGTGTTATGTACGAGGGCGCGCCGAACTCGCCGGACGAGGGACGCTTCTGGCAGTTGATCGAGAAGTACGGTGTGACGATCTTTTACACGGCGCCGACGGCGATCCGGGCGTTCATGAAATGGGGCGAACAGTGGCCGCAGAAGTACGACCTGACCTCTCTGCGCCTGCTCGGGTCAGTGGGCGAACCGATTAATCCGGAAGCGTGGATGTGGTATCACAATGTGATCGGCGGCAAGCGGTGC
>JAPUJU010000096.1 GCA_027296025.1 bacterium | reverse complement strand
TACCAGGGGATGAAAACGGTGAGCCAACGGCTCGTCACGACGACGTATGACAATCCCGCAGGCTACTTTTTTCCGTATGATAATTCGACCGAGAGCACAAGGAAGCGTTACTACGCGGCGTCCGCCCTACCCGTGTTCTTTCCCGGCCAGCTTGGAGATAACTTCGCGGTATCCGTCCTGCGCAACTATGTTCTCAAATCACAGAAAGTGGGACCGGAGATTCCCGTTCATTTTGTTGACTGGACCATGTCCGGCAACCCGACCGCGCCGGTTTCTGCTGAGCTTCTAATCACATCCGTCTTGTTGCTGCACGCCCTCGACTGGAACGGCATGGATACCGAGGCGGAACGTTACGCAGCCATCATACGTGAGCAGCTGTTGAAGCGCCCGGTGGGGCGCGATGCCTACTCGCCGTACCTGGCCTTTGTGCTCCGCAGCAATGCATACCGGGAGTTGTTCTCGCACCACCACTCGATCGCCCTTCTGAATGCCCTCGCGAGGATCTCGCCCATTGATCCGAAGAAACTTTCCGCTCTGAAACGGAATCTCGACGTTGTGGAATCGTTCCTGGACGGCCAGGAGGTCGATGCGGCGATCGCGGAAAAGGCTATGCGTAACGTTTTTGTGGGCATCTCGGGGTTGCGCGCCCAGTGGAAAAAACGCACGTTGTTCACACCCCGTCATCGCAGCCAGATACCGGGATTCGACATCTACAACGCTATGTCACAACTATTCGACGATGTCATTGACCGGCTTCATGACGTGGATACCCGAATTGCAAAAGAGCAGTGCAGGGAGCAGGGTTTTTCTGTCTCGGTCGTTCAGGTTGCAGAGAAGATCATTCAGGGACAGGACGCCGTGTTCACGGTCAGCGCATCGACGCTCGTCAACGACCTGTCAATTCGATCAATTGTGATTACGGGTCAGCAGAGCGCCGACACCTTGATGAAAAGCGCGCGCCCGGTCGTTGTCAGAGCCGGTGAGCCGGCGCTGACGTACCAGGCTCGCCGCATCGTGTATCAACAGGGACTGGGAAGCATCCGCACGCTTCGGTTTACAATCGAAGTCACCCTGGGGAACGGAAAACGTCTGCGGTTCCATCAGACCCAGAGCGTTTACTTCGTTGCGCCAATCGTTTTCAGCCTTGCCTATCCGGAAGGTCGGGGCGTGCGGGGATCCGTTGTTCCCATCGACGTACTTATCACGAAAAATATCTACGATGCCGCGGCGATCTCCATGCACTGGTACAGCCCGGCGGGTTTGACACTGCAGGAAGGACCGACAAATGACGTGGTAATTCCGGCCGGAACGAAGACCGGATCCATGCGCCTGAACGTGGTCGTGCCGACGCCGAGCCGGCCCGGAGCGTTTCCCTTCACGATGAAGCTTTTCGCAAACAACGAGGATGGGGGCACCCTTACGTCCACGTTTTTCCGCCATTACGAATGGATCTACGTCGGTCCGTTTTCCAAGAAAAAAGACGGCCTCTCGATCGCCCAGGGCCCTGAGCTCGGCATCGATCTCAGACAATCCTTTGACGGCGCCTCGGGATTGATTGAGTGGACATCGCTTCCGCAGACCACGCACAGGGAAAACGGAGACATCGACCTGAGCAAGATCGTGCCGGA
Organism: bacterium; assembly: GCA_027296025.1. Classification (GTDB taxonomy): domain Bacteria; phylum Krumholzibacteriota; class Krumholzibacteriia; order WVZY01; family WVZY01; genus JAPUJU01. The sequence continues at coordinate 3,071 of JAPUJU010000096.1, read as the reverse complement.
CAAATCCGTCGGCTATCTCTACACCGTCATAAAGACGGAGTGGGAAACGAATACGACGATTTCCTTCGCATCGGCGACACCGGCTGCGTTGTTTCTGAACGGCACCGAGGCTATGCGCATCCTCGAATCCGAGACCGGCATGATGAAGCGGCTTGACGTCCAGCTCCAGCGCGGGATCAACAACATTCTCTTGAAAGTCGTATCAGGCGATCCGGAGACAATTTTCTTTCAGGTGGGCAACCCGGACGATCACGCCGCGGACGCGTTCGCCAACAATCTTTGGGAACTGCTCGACGGATATCATGAGTTCCGCGAACGCGAGACCACCCTGTCGACGGGCGTCGAAGGCCAGAAGATCGTCACGCTCACGTTCTCCGATTCCGAAGCCAATACCGTCGCCGTTATTGGAACTTTCAACGGGTGGTCGCCGGTCAGCTCCAGCATGCGCCGCAACGCTCGAGGAAGCTGGGAGATCAGCCTGCATCTCTCCCCGGGTCGTTACGCGTATCGCTTCATCGTGAACAACAACCAACACGTCGTCGACCCCTCGAATGGGCTGCAGGAACCCGACGGGTACGGCGGCATCAACTCCGTCCTCTTCGTCGACTGATACGGTATGTTCCCCGGAAAGAAATATTGGCCTGAAATGAACTGAAGGAGAAGGTTGCCGATAGTGCGCTACTGTTCGAGTTGCTGACGCGCGTACGTCGCGTACGGGTGGTCCGGGTGCAACTGCAGGAAACGGCGGAGCAACCCCCGACCCTCATCCGGCTCTCCGATCTGAAAGAGAATCGTCCCAGCATTGTAAAGCGCGTTTGGTGAGTCCGGATCCGTCAGGAGCACCCTCTTGAATCGCACGGCCGCATCCGCATCGCGGCCGAGGCCTACCAGGATCACACCCGCCTCCATGTTCAACCGCGAGTCGTCCGTCCCGGCCGCCAGGTTGCGGTCGATCACCGCGAGCATCTTTTCCCGAACGGACCTCAAGCCCGCTGAAACCGTAACAGGACAAACGGTCGGGGCGCAGCGTATCAGCCACAATCAGAAAGACGGCAGCCGGAGCGGGTATTGTATTTTGCCGCGCGCAGCCCGAGACGCACGTCGAGATAATAGAAAGTGCAACGAGTCGTGTGAGTGTTCGCATCGGTTGAGGATACAAAAAGGGGAACAGCTGTTGAAGGGCGATAACCTGCAAATGGTTTCGAAGCCATTGCGAACGGTCTAGCTGTTCCCCTGGCAAAGAAGACGGAGTATAACGCAGATTGACTTCCCCGTCAAGTCGTAATTCGGTCTATCTCATTTATGGACAAAGGGTTAAAAAAGTTTTCTGTTTTCAATATTGCGGGATTTTCGCCCCATTTTGGGGCCTGCTCGCCACCAGCCTACTTCACGACGAGCATCTTGCGCGTGAGCACTTTGCTACCGGCACGCAGACGAAAGAGGTACACGCCGGTGCTTACAACATTGCCGGCGTTATCACGTCCGTCCCATACGTGTTCGTGACTCCCCTCACTCGCGACACCAGAGACCAGAGTGCGAATGTGCGCGCCGCTTACCGTATAAATGTCCAGTCTTACTTTCGTCGTTTCCGGAACATAGTAGGAAATTGTCGTGTTCGGATTGAACGGGTTGGGATAGTTTTGTTCCAGAACAGTTTCGCGCGATGGAATGGTTGCGCTGGTTCGGTACAGCTCGAACACAGCGCCCTCGACGGTTTTCACACTTACACGATAGTAGTACTTCCGCCCGGCGACTACGTCACGATCGACAAAATTGTATACAGCCGGCCTGATCTCTTCCGGAAGAGCATCGAGCAGCACCCACGAACCCGCTTCTTTGTTCGCGCGCGAAACCCTTGGGAGTTCGATCGCCACGTCACTGAACAATTCGAAGTCGATCTCGACTCCGTATTTCCGAACGTGAACGTCGGCCGAGACGAGAAGCGTGGGCACCTTCTCGACCAGCTGAACCGCCGCCGGTAGTTTTGTTTCTTGGCCGTCAGGGTTCGTACAAACAACATCCCACAAGCCTTCGGCGACCGAGTAGAGGTTGAATTCACCATCGAGTCTGGACGGATCGTGCCAGAAAATGGCGAGCGGCATGATGTCAGCCTCGCCGGACTTTTCGAGGCGGAAGGTCGCACCCGCCCGGAAGTTTGTACCGGTAGCGGTCAGGAGCACCGAGGTCTGGTCGTTGTCCAAAGCATCGGGTGCGACAGCATCGCACCGCGGCGCCGGGTCACCGCCGGTCAGCATCACGTCCATCACCGCTCCCGACGCGCTGATTCCCGATATCGAAATCTCAGTCGACTGACCGGAATTGCTGTTGGAGTTTGGCGTGGACGACGAATTGAACGCCGTGTTGTTGGTTGAGCCGGGCCATGGGTCTCCGGCATCTCCCGTGTTGCCCGTCGTCAGTGGATTCTGGAGCAGGTGGCCGATCCCGTCGGCTTCTTCGACGACGAGGCCGCGGACGGCGCTTGCTTCAGAATTACCCGTTCTTGAATGGAGAATCCGGTCATCGGCGTGCATGATCACGAGCCCGCTATTGTGCAGATACGTATCAAACCCGACCGGCTGTCGGTTTTCGACGAGCCAGTACTCCGAATCGGCCAACCCGCCGTGCCACCCATCGACGCTCGTTTCGAAGCCCGTCGAGTAGTTCTCGCCGCCACCTGAAAGAGAAACATCGTCGACCACGAAGGCACCGCAGTTGCTCAGGTACGTGCTGTCCACATCCGACCCGGTGAAATCGGTCACGACACGAAACCTCACCACATACGATGTGTCCGCCGGCAGCAGCGAGAGAACCGCCGAGAGATCCATGACTTCCGTGCCCGCTCCGGTTCCGGTGTAGGTGGTCAGTACGGTTTAGCTCCCCCCGTCATCGATCGATACGAGGACCGAGTCGAAATTGTCTTCGAGGTCGTGCTGGTACTGGTAGGAAAACGTGACCGGCGTAGTTCCGTCGTACGCAAACTCCCTCTCGATCGCCTCATTCCAGTTGTTTCCGTAGCCCCCCGGCACGCTCCAGTTCAGCGCCGCTGCCAGTGCAGAGTCCGCTCCGCATCG
>JAPUJU010000095.1 GCA_027296025.1 bacterium | reverse complement strand
GTAGTTGCAGCTTCAACCCCTGCAACTTCCGGAACGTGATGACTGAGCACTCCCGCACGATCGAGACGATTGAATACCCCGCCATTGCCGATCTGCCCAAACCGCATGTCCATCTCGAATAGTGATTTTTGGAGATCGATAAACGGTCGCAACGTGTTCCAGCTCAGCCCGTGTTCCTCCATAAATGGCGTGAGTTTCCGAATGGTGTCGGGAATTGGGCTGTGTTCGAGGTCCACGATCTGCTCGACCCGAAGGCCCTTCTTGTCCGATTTTTTTATCGCAGCCGTGACGGTGTTGGCCACATCGTTCCAACGAGGCAGCTGGGGCGGATCGAAACCGGCGGCCGCGATTCGTTCCCGATAAATCGGCCACTTGATGGTCCAGTCAAGCGTGGTACAGAGCGACAGGGGATCGTCTTCGAGACTGTCGAGCACCCCTCGCCACAAGCGAACGACAGATTCTGCCCATGAGGGCAGGACAGACAGGTTTTCCTCCGCCTGCCCGAGGTAGAAGCGCTGAATGTCTATCGCCGATGCGCGTTTGCCATCGGTCAGACGCGCGGTGGCACGACACGCAGGATCGCTGACAAAGCGGCGGAGCGCATCGAGAGGCGCGGCCAGACGGGGTACGGCCGTCATCCTGGCGCCATCGATGAGTCCGACGACAATGGCGGTCGTACCGATCCTCAAAAGATTCGACGTTTCCGAGCAGAGGCTCTCGCCACAAATCAGGTGCAGCCGGTGGGTCTCGGCGCGCGATAGCGGCTCGTTCTTCGTATGAAAGATTCCTCGGTTACTCGTCGAATCTCCCGACAAAACGCGTCGCAGGTGCCAGGCGCGAGGCGACAACGTAAACTCGATACCCGCTGAGAACGGATTGAACCCGCCCGCACCCGAATAGATGACGCGCGAAACATTATGAGGCACCAACAGATCTGGAAACGACGCGGGTGAGCTTCGATGGAGGTATGATTCGTGGCTTCCCCATGTTGTTTTTGCGCCACCATAGTTGACGTTGCATTTGAAAATCATGGCATGGCGTGCGTGTGTTGATACCGCCTCCCACAGAATGCGCTCGCCGGCGAGGATATAGCGAATCACCTCCGCAGGGCTCGAACACTCGGGGGTCGTCATTTCGGGATGATTTCCGCTGTCGACGTAGAAGCGCGCCCCGTTCTGGAGAAACAAATCCTTGGGCGCCTCGCCGCGAAGGCAGCGAACCGATTGCCGGACCTGGTCCAATAACAGGGTCGATAGATTCTCGGACGACGTCGGCCCTGCGATCGCGTACTCCGACTCGACCCCCATCAGCATCTTGCACAAGGCTACTGACCGTCCGGTTGCCTTATGGCTTTCAAGAACGATTCGGGGTCCGAAGACACCGCCCGTTCGATTGCCTCATCGGCGGCGCGAAGGAGATCGCCTGCTCTTTGCCGAAGGGTTTCGGCTTCTTCGTTACACGTGCCCGTCTCGGTTTCGGGCGCCGGATTGCCCTCCAGGGCCCGACGTCTCAGTTCTCTCGTACTCACGGTGTTCCTCCTTTATAGTGTTCTGGTTAGCGTCCTCAACACATCGACCGTTTCTTCCAACGTTCGTTCCGGATCAAAGGCGCTCTTGCACTCATCGCGTGTGAAGGCGAGTGGGTTCGACAACTCGATTTTTTGCCGCCACCCGAACCCGCTTTTCAACTCAACAAAATCCCAACCGACATCATTTACACGATCGCTGCCCGCCTGCCGAAGCAGTCTGGCGCGCGTCCATGCGCGCGTTGCCTCAGGCGGATCGTTGGCGAGCCGATCGATCTCTTCGTCGCTCACCAGCCGTTCGACCGAATCGTTCGACTCATACGCCCAAAAGAGACCTTCGTCGAAATCGAGGCTGGAATAGAGATGATCAAGCCGCCTGATCGACGCGTGACGCCAGTCGAACTCCGGGTGCCTTTCTATGGCACGCTCGAGTAGCGACTGTTTGAGGACCCAGTCGAGCCTCCGGGATAGAGCCACCCAGTCACGGGCTTGTAGCTTCATGAGCGTATCACTCCAAAGGCTGACAATCTCGCGTGCGTTGGGAACAATGCCGTCGCATCGTCCCTGGTCGACAAACCGCCGTGCTTCTTCCAGAAAACCCATCTGGTGCTCGATTGCAGTCACGCGGCTTCTTGACCACAGCGTTGCCCGAGCGCGAAGTGTCGGGTCGTGGCTCCACTTCGCGAGCGCCCGCAACGGATCTTCGAGAATCAGATCATTGTTCATCCATTCGGCCTCGATCATGCTCAACATAATTTGCATGACGCCAACCTTGAGCAGCGTGGACACATGACAAAGGGTATTGTCATAGAAAATCACATGAAGCCGGGCCATCTTCGACACCTCAGTATCGTTGTCGTTGCCGCCCACTCCGGGGCCGCAGTGTGCCTCGTCCCGGCTGTTGACAATCGGCCGGTTGTACGTCGTCTGCATACCCACGAGCTGCTCAAAAAAGTCAGCGCGCTGACTGATTTGAAACGCGACATGCGGCTGGCGGTTTTCGCTTCCTACCTTTCCCTGTCCGGTGAAAATGATGCTCGACACCTGGTACGCGGCGAGATAGAGCAGGTACTGCATCTTGCGCTCGAAGATCCTCTGACGACACGATTCCGTGATGAGAAAGTTCAGATGGCTTCCATACGAGTGTCCAAGACCGTCGCTATTATTGACGAGCACATGGATACGCCTGCCGTGAGGCTGCCGGTGGTTGGCCGCGTTGAGCGCATCGCGCGTCTTGCGGAGCATCCCGTGCCAGCACGCTACGAACTCGAATGCGCCGGTCACTTCGGGCGTACACAATTCGAGATGATCGAGATCGATATAGACGCATCCTCCGTTGTCCGCGAGATACTTCCGACCGATGTCATACGGGTTGTAACCGATGGGCCTTGTGGCTGCTGAATCGGGCATAACGGTGTAGCCTCCCGAGCCCCAGAATTCACCGCGACTCGACCAACTGTACGATTCCCCAACCGGACGCTGCTGCGCTTCGAGGATCCCGGTGAACTCGCTGAGTAGCGCACGGGAGGCTTCACGGGCTGTTCCACCGTTGCGCTCGATCCCGGTAATAAAGTTACCAAGCTCTGTGTCGCAGCCAATGACCTTGGGCAGGAGGACAGGTTTGGGGTCGGTCGTCTTGGTGTTGTTCATGGGCGGCCTCTCTACGATACCAACTCGACGTAGCGATGCAGAGGGGCGGACTGGAGCTGCACGGGCTCGACGCCGACAACATCCACATCTTGCGGGAGGTTCGCTAAGTGATAGCGACAGTTGGCGGCCGTCAACATGCGCGCGCAGTT
>JAPUJU010000094.1 GCA_027296025.1 bacterium | reverse complement strand
TGGTGGGGATTTCATTGCTCTATCACAAATACGGGTTCCTCGATGTCGAAGTGATGGACAAGGAACTGATATTCTCGGAGGACGGCAAGCACGTCGACGTCTTCATTACGTTGCGCGAGGGCCGACGCTACCGTGTCGGCGATGTGACCTGGGTGGGAAACGAGCTTTTCAAAGACTATCAGATTGCCCCGCACATCACATTGAGCAAGGGGGAGGTGTTCAACGATGACGAGTTCACGGCGAACCTTGCCGCGATACAGGAGCTCTACTGGAATCGAGGGTATATCTACAACTCGGTCAGCCCCATCAAATCGATCAATGGGGATATGATCGACGTGGACTTCGAGATCACCGAGGGGAATCCGGCGCATATCCGCGAAATCAATATCGTCGGCAATACGAAAACGTCCGAAAACGTGATCCGACGCGAACTCATCATGAACCCCGGTGAAGTGTTCTCGACCGCGCGCCTGAGGCGTTCGTTGAGGGAAGTGTTCAACCTCGGCTTCTTTTCCGGCCCGCCCGGTGTGGATACGAGTCCAGCGAACGATGACGGCGATATCGACGTCACCTTGAGTGTCGAGGAAAAGCAGACGGGTCAGTTCCGTCTAGGTGCCGGTTTTTCGCAGCTAAACTCGATCAGCGGTTTCATCGGGCTCGCCGAGACAAACTTTCTCGGCAAGGGGCAGACGATCGGCATCGACTGGGAGTTCTCCCGCACGCGACAGAACGTCGACCTGCGATTCACTGAACCGTGGCTCATGGGTACGCCGACGCAGCTCTCCCTCAACTTGTACAACCGCGTCCAGAATCAGGTCGCGCAGCAGTTCTATGATGACCTCCGGCGCGGCGGTTCGATACGGCTGGGGCGGCCCTTCCCGTGGTTCGACTATACTTCGATCTTTGGGCGGTACAGCTATGAAGAAATCGAGCTGAGTGATTTTTCGCCGCTATACACCGGATCGCTCCGGGACGTTCAATGGCCGCAGAGCACCAGTTCGATTTCGCTTACCCTGCTCCGGAATTCCACCGACAGCCCCTTTCAGCCGACGACAGGAACGCGGTCCACGTTTACGGCCGAGTTCAACGGCGGCGCTCTCGGGGGCGATGTCCAGTTCCAGAACTACGAGGTCGGATATTCGTGGTACGCTCCTCTTTTCTGGAGATTTGTATTCCAATTCAAGTATGATATGGCCGTTCTGGACGACCAGGGTGGAGTCGGTTCCGACGTGCCGGACTACGAACTGTTCCGCCTGGGTGGTAATCGCCGCTACGGGGTCCGTGGGTACGACTTCTTTGAAATCGTGCCGGACGGAAACCCGTTGTTTCTCGGTGGGCGTTACATGCAGACTCTGTCGTATCAGATCTCCATACCGATTGCGCCGACAGTCTGGGGGTTGCTATTCTGGGACAACGGAAATACGTGGAACAGCTTCCGGGGCTCAGACCTCATGGACATGAAGAAAGGTGCAGGTCTGGGTATCCGGATCGAGCTGCCGATGCTCGGCGTTATGGGGTTCGACTATGGGTACGGTTTCGACAAGATTCGGGGCGCCGACTGGGAGCCACACATATCTCTCGGCGCAGGATTCTAAACGATCTCACCGTTTTTCATACTAACTCAGGGAGCGTGTCGTCATGCTTAAGAAGATAGCAGCGGTTGGTGTTCTCGCTACGGTGGCCATCTGCTCCGGTGTATCAGTTGGCTGGGCGGAGATCAAGATCGGTTACATCGACTCACAGCGTATTTTCGCGGAGTACCGTGAGACGCAGGATGCAGAACGCATCTACAAGAAGGAAGTCGAGGCGTGGAAGGCACAGGCCGCTGCCATGGAGCAGGAAATCGTCAAGATGCAGGACGAACTGCGCGCGCAAAGCCTGATGATTTCGGAAGAGAAGCAGCGCGAGAAGAAACTTGAGCTCGACAAAAAGCTCGATGCGTATCAACGTTTCATGTCAGAAACGTTCAGTGAAGACGGTACCGCCGCAAAGCGCAACCAGGAGTTGACGAAACCGATCGTGGAAAAGATCAACAGCATCCTCGAGACGATGGCGCAGGAACAAGGCATTGCCGTCGTGTTCGACATTGCGAACGCGAACATCGTCTATGCGAAGAAAGAATTCGATTTGACGGATGCGGTTCTCGCGAAGTTGTTAGAACTCGGTCAGTAGGAACGACTTGGATGCACGTTCTTACAAATTGTCTGAGATCGCCGAAAAAATAGACGGGGATGTTGACGGCGACGGCGAAATCGCGATCCGCGGCGTTGCGGGTCTTCGCGAGGCAGAGCCGGGCGATATTTCTTTTCTCGCGCATCCGCACTACGAAAACCTTCTCACAACGACGCGCGCGTCTGCGGTTATCGTATCCCGTAGTCTGGAGACAAAGGTGCCGATTGTCCGGGTGGATGACCCGTATCTCGGCCTCGTCAAGGTGCTGTCCGTCTTCTATCCAACGGGGCCGGTGCCCGTTCCGAAAGGGATTCACGAGTTGGCGGTCATCGACCCGAGTGCCGTTATCGCCGAGGATGTTTCCGTCGGGCCCTTCTGTCAGGTCGGTCCCGGTGTATCGATCGGGCGCGGGAGCAAGCTTACATTCAGCGTGTATGTGGGGGAGAAGACGACGATCGGTGAAGATTGCTACCTGTACCCGAACGTCACGGTGAGGGAGCGTTGTGAAATTGGTAGCCGTGTGATGCTGCACGCGGGATGCGTTATCGGCTCGGACGGATTTGGGTACACGCGGGAAAAGGAAATTGCGCGCAAGATTCCTCAAATAGGGACGGTGCGTATTGAAGATGATGTCGAGATCGGCGCCTGCTCGGCGATCGATCGTGCGACGCTTGGCGTTACGCGGGTCGGGAAGGGTTCGAAGCTGGACAATCTTGTTCAGGTCGGGCACAACGTGACGATTGGTGAGAACAATCTGATCGCCGGGCAGACCGGGATTGGCGGTAGCACCGAGATCGGGGACGGAGTGATCATGGGTGGACAGGCCGGTGTGCGGGGCCATCTCAGCATTGGCGACGGGGCGCAGGTCGGGGCCAAGACGGGCGTCTGGGGAACCGTCCGTGCGGGCGACAAGGTATTTGGTTTTCCTGCTCGCGAACTTCGACTCGCCACGCGGATTCACGGCGCACTCGCCCGGCTGCCGGACATGCTGAGCAGGGTGAGAGTGCTCGAGAAGAAATTGGCGGAACTCGAAAAGGGAGGCAGTATTGATTCGTCAGCAGCGGACAATTCGTGATTCGGTAACGCTGACGGGGTGCGGCCTTCATACCGGAAACGAAGTGGTTCTGACGATCAAACCCGCGCCGGCGAACAGCGGCATCAAGTTTGTCCGGACCGACCTCGATCAGGAGATTGAAGTTGCCGCCAAGATCACCAGCGTACCCTCGGAAAGTAACCCGGCCCGCAACACGACGATCGGCGTCGGCGAGAGCGCGATCTATACCGTCGAACATGTCCTTGCAGCCTGTTACGGGCTGAACGTTGACAATCTGCTCATCGAGATTTTGGCGAACGAGCCTCCGATAACGAACGCGGGCAGTTGCGAGGAGTTTGTTCGTGCGTTCAAGGAAGTAGGTTACGAAAACCAGGGAGCGCCACGCGACGTACTCGTTATCGACCGGGCAGTCAGCTACCGGAATGGAGATATCGAGATTACCGCAACACCTGACGATTGTTTTCGGGTTAGCTTCACGATTGAATATCCGAACAAACAC
>JAPUJU010000093.1 GCA_027296025.1 bacterium | reverse complement strand
CCACATCGAAAAACCCACTGTCATTGAGCCTGCGGGCAACAAGCCAAAGATTATCGAGGAGTATATCGGCCGCGTGAACGCGGACACATCGAGAGTCAGTGTCGCGCGCATGCAAAGCCCGAGCGGCTGGCAGGAACCCGGCCAGACGCCGGAGTTCGACGAGTATACGCTCATCCTGCGGGGGATGCTCCGTGTTACCTCAAAGATGGGAACGCTCGACGTGCGTGCCGGCGAAGCCGTGATCTGTCACAAGGGCGAGTGGGTCCAGTACAGCACTCCCGAAGCCGACGGAGCCGATTATATAGCAATCTGCCTGCCCGCGTTTTCACCGGAAACGGTAAACCGCGACGAGTAATTCTAGCGCGAGGAAAGTTCCAACACACCTGCGAGTGAGGCGCGCGTCCAGTCGAGGATAGTTTCTACACCGGGAACCCACCCCGAAGGGCCGATACCCAGCCACAACACGGCAAGCAGTGCGACGAGCGTGACGAACCGGGTCGCATAGTCGTCGTACGTCGGCGCGGCCTCATCGCTCTTCTGCATATACATCGAGACCACCACACGCAGGTAGTAGTAGAGCGATACTGCGCTGTTCAACACGCCGATCACGGCGAGCGTTACGTATCCCTGGTCGACCGCCGCGCTGAACATGTAGTACTTCCCGAAAAAGCCCGCCGTCGGCGGGATGCCAGCCAGCGAGAACATGAACACCGCCATGCACAGCCCGACGAACGGCCTCCGAAGACCCAGCCCCGCGTAGTCTCCACCCTCCAGTCCCCGCTCGTCGGCACGCCGCTCGAGCAGGCTGACCACCGCAAAGGCACCCATCGTCATGAACGCATACACGAGGGTGTAGTACATGATCGCAGACGCCGCCTTGGTATCGTCGACCGAGAGCGCCACGAGACCGACCATGATGTAGCCGGCGTGAGCGATGCTCGAGTAGGCCAGCATGCGTTTCAGGTTGCGCTGTACGAGCGCCACGAGGTTCCCGATGGTCATCGTCAGGATGGCCAGGACGATTATGATACCGACCCACTGATCCTTGCTGGCCATGAAGCACGTGTAAAACAGCCTGAGGAACGCGGCAAAGCTCGCCGCCTTCACTGCAGTCGCCATGAAAGACGTGATCGGCGTCGGTGCCCCCTGGTATACGTCTGGCGTCCACATGTGAAACGGAACCGACGACACCTTGAAGCCCATCGCGCCGATGATCAAACCGATAGCAAGAAGGAAAACTGGCTGCTGCGCCAGGTTCCGTTCGCTGACGGCGACAGCAATCGCCTCGAAGTTCGTGCTGCCACAGAGCCCATAGATCAGAGAGACACCGAACAAATAAAACGCGATCGCGAACGCGCCCATGATGAAGTACTTGAGCGCCGCTTCGTTGGAAAAGAAATCCCGGCGGCGGAACGCTACTAGAACATAGATTGCGAGACTCATGAGTTCAATGCCAAGAAAAACCGAAATCAAATCGTACGCGGAAACGAGCACTCCCATCCCCATTGTGGAGAAGAACACCATCGAGAAGAACTCCCCACGGTTCAGTCCGAAGCGATCCAGGTACCCGTTGGAAATGAGAATCGTGCCGAGAGCACAGATAATGACGACCACCAGAAAGAACAATGCGAAGCGGTCCATGATCAACATTCCGTGGAGTATGGGACCGGCATCTGCACCCCACAGCTTGAACACGTAGAGGAGCGTGACGAAAAGCGTCGCCAGCGCAAACCCGCGCTGCAACGGCCCCGCGCTCCGGGTCATAGCGCCGGCGAGCATGAACCCGAGCCCACCGACGAGCAGGACAACCAGCGGCATGAGTTGATAAACGACGTCGATCGTGAAGGCCGGCATCATCGGACCTCACCCGCTCCCGCGTCGTTCTCTACCACGAACTCCTCGAAGCCCGCCTGAGACTCCCGAGCGACGCGCTTTTCGACAACACGCTCGATAAACTTATCTACGGCCGGTTCCATGCGTCGCAGAATCGGGTTCGGGAAAATCCCCATGAAGAAAATCAGTGCGATGATCGGTGCAAGGACAGCGATCTCACGGCCGGAGAGATCTTTCAGATTTTCGTTCTCTGCATGCGTGATCTCACCGAAAAACACGCGCTGGTACATCCACAGCATGTAAATCGCGCCAAGCACGACACCGATCGCCGCAACAATTCCCCACATCGGATTCGCCTTAAACGCACCGAGAAGAATCAGAAACTCGCCGACGAATCCGTTTGTGAGCGGCAGCCCGATCGACGAGAGGGTAACGATCATGAAATACACCGCGAACCACGGCATCACACGGGTCAGTCCCCCGAAGTCTTCAATGAGGCGCGTGTGCCGCCTCTCATAGATGATGCCGACGAGGAGAAAGAGAGCGCCGGTCGAGAGCCCGTGATTCAACATCTGGTAGATGGCGCCGGTTACGCCGATACTGTTCAGGGCGAACAGGCCGAGCATTACGAAACCGAGATGAGAAACGGAAGAGTACGCGACAAGTTTTTTCACGTCCTTCTGCACCATGGCGACGAGGGCACCGTAGATGATTCCAATGAGTGCGAGGGCGACAATGATCGGAGCACCTCGCAACGCGGCTTCGGGGAAAAGCGGCATGGCGAACCGGAGAAACCCATAGCCGCCCATCTTCAGGAGAACGCCTGCCAGAATGACCGAAGCCGCCGTGGGAGCCTCGACGTGCGCGTCGGGCAGCCACGTGTGAAACGGAAACATCGGCACCTTGATCGCGAACGACAGCGCGAACGCCAGGAAGACGAGCCACTGCGATTGCGCCGACAGTTGCACGTCGTAGAGCCGGAACAGGTCGAAAGTCAGGGTGCCCGTCTGAGCCTTGAACTGGAAGACCACGTACAGAATCCCCACGAGCATGAGCAGCGATCCGATCATCGTGAAGATAAAGAACTTGATCGTCTCGTAGATCCGCCGCTTTCCGCCCCACATGCCGATAAGGAAATACATGGGAATCAGCATCATTTCCCAGAATACATAGAACAGAAAGAGATCGAGCGAAACGAACGCACCCAGCATGGCCGTCTCTAACAACAGCATGCACACGTGGAACTCCTTCACACGATCCGTAATTGCCCGGAACGAGCTCAGCACGGCGATTGGCATCGTAAACGTGACGAGCAGCACAAGAAAAAGGCTGATCCCGTCAACTCCGACCTTGTAGGAAATCCCGAGGGATGCTATCCACGGCATGTCTTTGACGAATTGCATGTCGGCGTTCGTCTGAAATCCGTATAGAAGTTTCAGCGATAAAAAAAACGCAACTACCGTCACGAGAAACGAAAACACGCGCGACGCACCCTCGTGTTCCCTTGGGAAGAACATCAGCACGATGGCGCCAAAGAGAGGTAAAAACGTTACGGTACTGATAAGGTCCATGGTTCAGCCAACCATCTTGTAAATCACGTACAGAATTCCAATGAGAAAAAAGAACGCGTACGTCCGAACGACTCCGGTCTGCAACAACCGGAAGAGCGACCCCATGAGCCGCGTACCAACGCCGATCGTATTGACGATCGAATCGATAATCTTTACGTCGACCAGGTTGAACAGAAACCGGTTCGAAATAAGGTAGCCCGGCTTGACGATCATCGCGTCGTAGGCTTCGTCGACAAAGTATTTGTTATAGACCAGGTGATAGAGCCGGCCCAGCTTCATGGTAAGCTGCGCCGGTCTGTCCGGCCGCCTGATGTAGAGTATGTACGCCACGAAAATACCGAGAAGACCTGCCAGCACCGACAACACCATCAGCGTGACCTCGGCGCTCTGCGACGCGTGCCCGGCCGCCACCGCGTGTGAGACATCGTCGCCGTGCGCCGCCAGGAGCCCAATAGATGGCTCCAGATAGTGGTGCAGATGGTTGGACCCGCCGAGAACGCCCGGCACACCGAGAAAACCGGCGAAGATGGAGCCGACCGCGAGCAGGATGAGCGGAATCGTCATCGACAGCGGCGATTCGTGCACGTGGTGGGCCACCTCGTCCGTGTAGCGTCGTTCCCCGAAGAACGTCAGAAACACTGCACGAAAAACGTAGAACGCGGTGATTCCCGCCCCGATGAAGAGCAGGCCCCACAGGACCATTCCGAGGGGCTGCAGGTGCGATGTGAATGTGTAGAGCAGGATCTCGTCTTTCGAGAAGAACCCCGCGAGTGGCGGTACGCCGGCGATCGCGACCGCTGCGATGATGAATGTGAGCGCCGTGATTTTCATCTTCTTACCGAGCGCTCCCATCTTGAACATGTCCTGCTCGCCGCTCATCGCATGAATCACTGAACCGGAACCGAGAAAGAGGCACGCCTTGAAGAAGGCATGCGTCATGAGATGAAAGATGCCCGCACTGAATGCGCCCACACCGAGCGCCGCAAACATGTATCCCAGCTGGCTGATTGTCGAGTACGCCAGCACCTTCTTGATGTCCCGCTGGCAGATACCGATCGTCGCCGCAAACAGCGCGGTGAACGCGCCAACCGTCGCAACGACCGCCATCGCAACGTCGCTCTGGAGGTACAGGAACGAGAGTCGGGTGACCATGTAAACACCCGCGGTGACCATCGTCGCGGCGTGGATCAGCGCGCTGACCGGCGTCGGACCCGCCATTGCGTCGGGAAGCCAGACGAACAATGGAATCTGCGCGGACTTCCCGCAGGCTCCGATGAACAACAGGATCCCGGCCGCGGTCGCAGTCGCCGCGAACGCTTGCGGATGCTCGCTCACCATAGCCCGAAGGGCCACGAAGTCCAGCGTTCCCTCGCCCATGCGGCTCGTCGCAACGAACAGAACGAACATCCCGATGAGAAAGGCGAAATCGCCGATACGGTTAACGATGAATGCTTTCTTACCGGCCGCCGCATTGGCCAGATCCTTGTACCAGAATCCGATCAGCAGGTACGAGCACAGACCCACGCCTTCCCAGCCCACAAAAAGGATGAGGAGGTTCTTGCCCATGACGAGCATGAGCATCGAAAACATGAAGAGGTTGAGGTAGGCGAAGTAGCGCGCAAACCCCCGATCACCGTGCATGTAACCAACCGAGTAGATGTGGATCACCGTACCGATTCCCGTTACCACCAGCACCATCAGCATCGACAACGAGTCGATCATCAGCGAGAAGCCGATGTTCAGGTTTCCGGAAACAATCCACGGAAACAAATCGACAATAACCATGCGTTCCGCACCCTCGAGCCCCCGGAAATGCAGAAACACCGAGCACGCGACGACGAACGACACGAGCGGAGCAACGACGCCGATCGCGGCAATCAGCTTCTCGCTGGGACCCCTCCCACGCCGGGCGTACAAAGCGGCGAGCTTGCCGTTGATGTACGCGCCGACGAGTGGCGCCAGTGGGATAATCCAGATGGCCTCGTGCATGGTTCAAATTCCGCGGGCACGCCGCGAACTAATCCC
>JAPUJU010000092.1 GCA_027296025.1 bacterium | reverse complement strand
GGTTCACGTCCCATGAATCGTCATTAGCTCAGCTCGCGACGAGTCTTGACCTGTAGCCCGCAAAAAAGAAACGCGGTGGCCGGGCACCGGTAAGGAGGTCGCTGATCGCCTCGCGCTGACGAAATTGATCTGGACGCATGTGTTGACGAGGTTGCGAAATCGATCGGTCGTACCGCGGAAACCGGTCCGTGAGGGCAGACGTGCTGAAGGCTTCGCCCGGTCAGGCGGCGCGTGCCAACCGATAATCGTGATGGAGCGCGCGTCGGTCAAAAGAGGCATCATCCCGAAGATCGTCGTCGCGGCGGCCATGCACACGGGACGCAGACGGCTGACTCCGGAATCCACGATCGCCTGATAGGGATCCTTCCCTTCGCGGATCTCGACGTCGATCTGGGCGATGAGAACGATAGCGTTCTTGATCAACATGCCCATGAGACTCAGAGCACCCAGAAGCGCCATGAAGCCGAATGGCTGAAATGCCCTTCGCCAGCCCGCCATCATCTGGTTGACGGTGCCTCTCGCCGTCATCGGTATCGCTTTTGGCCTCCTGGTGTTCCGTGATGCGTGACGTGACATTGGCTGACAAAGTCATGTCCGAGGAGATATTCGGGCCGGTGCTACCGGTATTGGACTATGAGTCGCTGAGCGATGTCTATGAAGTCGTGGATCAGTACATCGATGCCGCGAAGGGGATTTTCGAGGCGGATCCCGGCGTCGCCGTTTTCATCTACGGCCACACCCACGCGCCGTCCTTGAGGCGTATCGGCGAGCGCGCCGTTGTGAACACCGGCACGTGGCTCAAGAAGCTCACGCCCGTTGCTCCGCGTTTCGGGACACTGCCTCCAATCTACGTACCGTCGTTCTGCCTCAACTTCTTCCGGATCCACGGAGCCGACGGCAAAGTGGTGATCGAGTATCAGAAGATCGAAAAGAAACCGGAGCGCGAGCTGACGCTCGTGCAGCGACTGCTGACGCCACGCCACGGCGGAGCGCCGGCGGAGCCCATTCCCGAGCGCACCGTTGTGGCCCTGGCAGATAGAGCTCGAATGGTCACAGGGAACAAGGTATGACGCAGTCCCCCGGGAACGAACAGAGCTGGTATCAGACGGAACGAAGAATGTCATCGAGGTAGTGCTCGCTTATCGAGAGCGGGGCCGCACAGTTAACTTTGGTTTGTTTGACCCGACTTGCGAAAAGGACCTGGCCTCGATCGACTCATGGGACTCTCTCGAGACGGCATCGGCTCATCCACCGCGGCATATGGCGAACGCGGCGCGAAGTACGAACGGACGGAATGTCGGAAAGTATTGCAAAATATCCCTCTCTCGGAGTCGCCATGCGTGTCTTCGCGCGCTGCACGACGAGAGTGATATCGTTTCCTCGATGCCGCTCAGGAGCCGTGCGCCCGTTGCTCGCCAGGTCGGCTTCACTGCCGCACTCAGCACCGTTTGGTACTGGGCGCTGGCCGCCGGCGTCTACAGCGCGCTCCCGGTTTACATTGGATTGACACCTTGGGCCGAGAGTTTTGACCCGGCCCCCATCATCGATGCCATCATCGCCCTCATTCTGGGGTTGTTTCTCATGTTTCGCATCAACCGGGCGTACGAGCGCTGGTGGGAAGCGCGTACCCTCTGGGGGACGCTGGTCAACGTGAGTCGCAATCTAGCGATCAAGGCCAAGACACTTGCCGATCCGGATGCGATGGAACGCCGCAGGCTCCGAACTCTCATCGTCGGGTTTTGTTACGGGTTGAAGGATCATCTGCGCGGCGACGCGGACTTGCGGAAAATCGCGGGGTTCGAGAATAGCGAGGATGACCCTGTGCACGTCCCGGGCTACATCTACGAACAGATCTATGGTTTGTTGTCCGTCTGGCGATCCGCAGGGAGGATCGGCGGCCCGGAGCTATGGGTGCTGAATCAGGAGGCGCGCGAGTTCCTCGAGGTTACGGGTGGGTCCGAGAGGATCCAAAACACACTGATGTCACAGTCGTTCTCGAGCCTCTCGCGACAAGCTCTCGTGTTGTATCTGCTCTACCTGCCCTGGTCTCTGGTGGCGGATTACGGATACTTCACAGTCGTTCTTACTATCCTTTTCGCTTACTTCGTTGTCGCTGCCGAAGGCATTGCGCACTACGTCGAACGCCCTTTCGGTCAGGAAGACGATCATCTCGACCTGGATTCGATTTGTGGCAGTATCGATGCCTCCGTGACCGAGATACTTCTGGAGCGGTGACCGAGCGTAGCGAAAGTTTTTGTACTCCGATCTGCTTCGCTCAGACCCGCGGGCCAGGGATGGAGCGACTCAAGGGAATATGGAACCGGGTAGCGAAACAGTAGTCACCGCAGTTCGTTTTTGGCCGTCTCTTGGAGGCGCGACTATCGTCGCACTCGTTCATCTACTGACGCCTCGGTTCCGCTTCATGTGGAAGCCGGACAACCTCTGGATACCCTCCTCTGCGGGCGTCGCCATCGCCTACGTGTTTATGGATATTTTTCCGCATCTCGCGAAGTCTCGGGAGAAACTCGAGAATGTGGTGGACAGTGGCATCTACGGGTTCCTGGCACACAACGTTTATCTCGTTGCTCTCGCGGGGTTCGCGTTCTACCTCGGCATCGTTTTGGCGGTGATGACGTACCGACA
>JAPUJU010000091.1 GCA_027296025.1 bacterium | reverse complement strand
CCGTCACGATGGAGAAGCATCGCTTTTGCCGTGAAATTCATTCTGACGTTCGGTGTGGGGGCAACCAGCGTCTATCTGGTGGGTTTTGTGAAGACCACCTGGTCGTTGGAGGCGGTTTACATATTTCTGACCGGTGTTGCGCTGCTTCTCGTTTTGAGTATAATTGGACTCGTGGTTGCCAGCCGTCACGTTCCGCACATCCGAAACTAGGCGTGCCCGCGGTGCGCTGAAAGGAGAGACATGCCGAAAGAGAGTAAGGCAAAAACCAGGAAAAAAGAGTCGGAGTCATCGGAAGCACCGGAAGAAGAACCGAAGGCGGAACCGAGTAAATCAAAGCCACAGGTAGAGGATCGACTCGATCACTTTGCCGACCGGTTTTCCCGGGCCATGTCCGACGGTGTGAAGAAGATGGAGGACGCCTTCGAGAAGGGCATGAACAACATCAAAAGCAATCCGAAGTTTCAGGAAGGCAGGCTGCGCGGGTTCTTCACATCATCGTCGGGCGGCGCCATTCTCGTCATCGTCGGCGTTGTCTGGTTCGCCTATGCGGTCGGGTTGCTCAGCAACTGGATCATCCCACTTCTCATCATCGCACTCGGTGCGTACCTCATGCACCGTTATAAATCTGACTAGGGCGCCAACGGGCGCGCACTCGCTTCATGCTGCCCGCTTCGCTCGGCTGGCTGCCTGCGGCAGCGGATCCTCGCCCGCTCCTGCAGAATTACGCTCGCGCAGCGCCCATCGGCTTAGTTGCTGACCGCGGCGTCCGCCGCTTAGCGGCGCGATTCCCCTTTCATGCGGGTAAGCAGCGCGGACGCTACCATGGGAAGTGCGATCGTGGCGTCGCAGAAGACCGTGACCTTTTCCCCGGCAGGATCGATCTTTCCCCAGCTGACGGCCTCATCGAATGTGCATCCGCTCAGCCCACCCCAGTGGGGGGCATCGGTAATGAGTTGCACGGCATATTGGTGCCCCTTGGGATCCGCGCCGAGATGTTTGGCCGTCACCTCGGTCTGCTGAATGAAGTTTTTGGGGGTACCGCCGCCACAGTAGAGGACCATCGTTTTCTTGTCGATCACGAGGCGACCGGTTTCCCTGACGTCCTCTATAAGGTCGAACACGAAGTTTTCCGCTGCGCTCGCAAGGCCGATACCGATCGATGAATCCGCGATCGCCGGGCAGTAGATCGGCAACTTGTGTCTGGCAGCTTCGGTCAGGATTCCCGGTGTTTTTCCGCCCGTCTTGCGCTCCACTTCCAGTCCGAGTTCATAGAGAAATTCCCGGGTGGTATACGGCCGCTTCTCGAGCTCGGAGTTGGCCCATTTTCCGATCCACTCGTCGATTTTCTCAAATTCTCTCTCGTCCGCGTATGTATCGTAGACGCGGTCCAGACCTTCCTCGAAGAGCTCCTCATCATCCTCGTCAGGCGAACCCATATAATGCGGCGTTCCAAGGCTCTCATATATATCATGGAAAAGGTTGGCGCCGGTTGAGACAAGGCAGTCTATATAACGGAGCTCGATCAGTTGCCGAACGATTGTCTTCATGCCGGCCGCGGTCATCGCACCGGCGAGTCCCATCATGACGAACGCATCCTCCTCGAGCGCCGTCTGCCAGACGCGGACCGCCCGGGCGATCTGCCTTCCCTGGAACGATACCCGCTCCATTCGGCGAAGCAGCTCGTCCGTCGTCATCCCGGGCTCGAGAAGAATCGGTTCGGTGGGTGAATGCCGGAACTTGTCGTGTTTCATATGCTACCTCCCGAACTCCCGCAGTTTGTAGTGGGCATGATACTGAAGCATTTTGTAGACGAGACGAGCGGCGGTGAACGATGACACCACATCCTCCTCGTTCGGACAGAGCTCGACCACATCGAACGCCTTAACGGTCTTGTTCGCGTAGACGAAATCCAGTATTTCCTGGGCGGCGCTCCACGACAGACCCCCCGGTTCGGGCGTACCCACGGCCCGCATAAGCTCTGGTGAAAAACCGTCCAGGTCGAAGCTGAAGTACACATCGTCGGGAAGTTCCCGAAGTGCCGTTCGCGCAGCAGCGTCCCATTCCGGGAAAATCAGTACACGGTCGTCGCGCTCGAGTACCTCCACTTCCTCTTCCGCGAGGCTTCGAATACCGATCTGGACGATACGGCCGAAGCGAAGACTATTGTAGCCGGCGCACGCGTGGTTGTCCTCCCGTCCACAATAGCTCTTTCGGAGATCGGAATGAGCGTCGACCCATACGATGCCGATATCGGAGAGACCGAGTCCTTCGATAATTGCCGGCGTGATCGAATGTTCGCCGCCGATAAAACCAGCGAGCCCCGTGTCGGGCATCGACAGGTCGGCCGCATGCTTCGTGATTGATGTGAGATCGGTGATCGTGGGTCGTAGTGTACGAATGCCCCATTTCGACGCGTCGATGCGCAGCTTCTCATCGAACAGTTCGATGTGACCCGATGCGTCAACGATGGCTTCCGGACCATTGCGTGTTCCCTTCTTGTAGGTGGTCGTTTTCTCGTAGGGAATCAGGGACAGAAGAAACCGATCGTCCTGCCGGGACGCGAGCTGTGTGTCGAACTTGTCTTCCAGGAAACCGAGGTTGCTCATGAGATGCCCCCCGGGGCGCGACGACATCAGGCGCAGAACACAGCCGCCGCAACGGTGGAGGTCCATAGTTTTTCTTTGCCGATGGCCGTCTGGGTTATGTTCGTTGTTTTCACAATCTGGCCGGCAATTTTCCAGATTTCTTTGCGTTCGTCCCAGGCCCTGTCCAGATCAATCTCGATTCCGAGCGTTGATGCAAGCATCGACGCGGCCAGATCCTCTGCATACTCCGAAGCCTGCTTGCGGTTTTCACCGTAGCTGTGGTGCTCGGAAAGGTACCCAAACCGCCTCCGGTCGTCGGGAATCGCGACACCTATCGAAGATGCCACCAGGCGGTGCGACTCATTGGTTTCACTCCGTGCCATCACGCAGAAGACAATCTCACCGTGATCGAGCTTCCGCAACCCGCGCGTTTTGGAGACGAGCTTGCAGCGTGCCGGGAAAATACTCGAGACGGTCACGAGGTTGTAGGAGGCAATTCCCGCATCCCGGAGCGCCAGCTCGAAGCTCGTAAGCCGCTCGCGGTGCCGCCCGACCCCACGGGTCAGGCACATCTCTGTGGGCGTAAATTTCACGGCCGAATGTCCCCTTTTTGTGGGTCCAGACTCTACGTAACCCACTTGAATATGTCAAGTTACAATGGACCGGGCTGGCCGGGGGCAGGACGACACTTATCCTCCTGAAAACACGAAGAGGGAGAAGTGCTCCAACTTCTCCCCCTCCACGTTCGAACGTGGCTAGACTCTGCGGACCAGGAACTACTTCCGGGTCCGAGTCTTCGCTTTGCGCCTGCGTTTCGTCTTGCGTTTGGCTTTGGCCTTGGTCTTACGCTTGGTCTTGCGTTTGGCTTTGGCCTTGGTCTTACGCTTGGCTTTGCGCTTGGTCTTGCGCTTGGCTTTGGCCTTGGTCTTGCGCTTGGTCTTGCGCTTGGCTTTGGCCTTGGTCCTGCGCTTGGCTTTGCGCTTTGTCTTGGCCTTGGTCTTACGTTTGGCCTTGGTCTTGCGCTTGGTCTTGCGCTTGGCTTTGGCCTTGGTCTTGGCCTTAGCCTTCCTTCTTTTGACTGCCATGTTTAATCCGTCCTTTTGGTAAGGGTGAATGGAGTCCCCCGGTTTTCGAAGTTAACTCCACATGGCCACGGAGCAACAAACAACTCTCGATGCGTACCAATGGATGTTATGGCTAGTTTCGCCATGATTTAGTGATTTATAAAATAGTGTCAAGAAAAAATGTCGCCTATCAGGTAATTTGTTCCCCCAACTCACATCAACAAATACATGGACGTCATGGCACGTGGTTGGTCAAAAACGTTTCACCAACAGAACGGCTGAACACAAATCGATCAGAACGCAAACGTGTTTTGTGACTGTGCTGATTTTGCAATTTCCATACCATATTGCATTAAACACGCAACCTCAACACTCCGAACTACATGAAGCGGCGCTCTGGTGAGCAGATTCGCGCAAAATATAAGTAACCCGATGTCACGTATTCAACATCCGTCGATGTGGGTGACGTTGCAGAATGATGTTCGGAGTAGAACAATGCCAACGTTTCCAGGTTCGAATGAACTTGTTGCGGGCAGGGTGCGGGACCCAATATGATTGGCTATGATTGGCTCGCTACGGCGAATTTTTTTTATTCAGAGCATTCGGAGGACAGATTGATCTGATGTGGGAAATTTTTGCCTTACTGTCCCACAGGTTCACTTGCGGATTTTGCCCCATTCTGGTATTCTGCGCACCGATTCGATCGTTCACCTAACTACGGAGACGTGAATGCCTCCTGGAACTGGCTCGGCACCTCTATATTTACTCGTATTCCTTATCTTTCTACCAAGCGCGACCGCAACCGCCCAAGAAGCCACATCGCCGCTTGAGGCTCCAAAAATCGTTGTTACGGACATTCCTTTCAATTTCGAACTTTCGCGACCATCGGTGTCGCCTACCGGTTTCTCGATTCAGATCTCACACGACGGCCATTCAGTTTATTCGAAATCCGGGCTAACGAGCGCACTCACGGACGTTCGTCTTCCCGCGGCGGGGACTTACGATGTCGTGGTGATCGACGGGGTGTCGAGATGGGAGTTCACTATTCGTGCGATACCCGGATGGTTTACCGTTCTGCCCCCGATCATCGCCATCGTGATGGCATTGATATTTCGCCAGGTCATCTTAGCGCTTTTTGCCGGCGTGTGGCTGGGCGCGTTCATCGTGAACGACTACAATCCGGTCCGGGGATTCTTCTACGTAATCGACTACTACGCCGTCGACTCGCTGGCCGGTGACAGCGGAGCGGACCACGTGGCCATATCGATTTTCACATTGATGCTCGGGGGAATGGTGGGCGTGTTTTCGAGAATCGGGGGCACCGGGGGGATCGTTGATCAGATATCGAGAATCGCGACCACAGCCCGGCGTGGGCAGCTTGCCACCTGGCTCATGGGCGTCTGCATCTTCTTCGACGACTACACGAACACGTTGATCGTGGGCAATACCATGCGTCCCATCACCGATCGCCTGAAGATCTCGCGGGAAAAGCTCGCCTATATCGTCGACTCCACGGCGGCACCCGTCGCAGTGATCGCGATTATCACGAGCTGGGTCGGTTTCGAGATCAGTCTGATCAAGGACGCCTTCGACGCGGCTGGCATAGACCGCAATCCGTTCACCACGTTCGTCGCGTCCATCCAGTACAGTTTCTATCCCATTCTGACGCTTGTCTTTGGCCTTCTGATCGCCTCATCCACACGGGATTTCGGGCCGATGCTGCGCGCCGAAAAGCGAGCACGCACGAAACGACAGGTCCTCAGTGAAAAGGCGATGCCGCTCTCGAGCCTGGACGCTGATGTTTTGCTTACCAGCGACGCGCCCCGGCGGTGGTACAACGCGGTCATCCCCATTGCGGTGGTTGTGCTGGGGGCATTTATCGGGCTCGTGGTTACCGGAAGAAACTCGCTTGTCGAGTCCGGCGTCGAAACCTTTTCCCTCATGGACACGATTCGCGAGAGCAACTCGTTCGACGCGCTCCTGTGGAGCTCCCTCGTCGGGTGTGTGGTCGCGATCGGTCTCGGCCTCGTCCAGCGTCTCGCATCTTTAGCCGACATCATGACCGCGTGGGGAGCGGGCGTAAAATCGATGGTGCCCGCGTTCGTGATTCTCATTCTGGCCTGGAGCATCGGCACGGTCTGCACCGACCTGCACACCGCCGATTATCTCGTCACGCAGGTCTCTGGATTGCTGAACCCGCGGCTGCTGCCAATGATCATTTTTCTGATTGCGGCCGCAGTAAGCTTCTCTACTGGCACTTCGTGGGGAACGATGACCATTCTGACGCCGATCGCGATTCCGCTGGTGGTCAAAGTATCGGCACTCCACGGATTGGCCGACGGCAGTGCGGAGGCAGTTCTGCTGTCGGGAATTGCCGCGATCATGGCAGGGAGTGTGTTCGGAGATCACTGCTCGCCCATATCCGATACGACCATCATGTCATCGATGGCCAGCGGGTCGGATCATATTGACCACGTTCGAACCCAGCTGCCTTATGCGCTCGTAGTCGCGGCCGTCGCGATCGTGCTCGGGTATCTGCCGGTCGGCTTCAACGTCCCTTCTATTGTAGCGCTTATTGCCAGCGGCGGTGCGTTGTTCGCGATCGTGAGATTTCTGGGGAAAACCGAATCGAGCTACACGGAAAACGGCGCTCCATCAGATTAAGCAGGCAGGTCCCTAGCTGTCGTTCGCCGCCGTCAACGTGGCGAGCTTTTTCTCCGCTCGGTCGACCGCCTTCAACTCCCACACGGCCGACTGCCACATATCCAGAAACTCGCGGTAATTCCGCTCGGCTTCGCGCGCATCGCCGCGGGCGATCGCGGCCTCCGCCAGGAAAAACTTCGACTGCACGAACAAAATCGGGTCGCTGTGGTAGGGGAATTCGAGGTTGTTCAATTGAATCTGGGCCTCTCCGAAAAACCCGGCGGCCTCTTCCGCTTCACCTCTCTGAAAAGCAACAAACCCTTTCAAGTATGAACGACGCGCGTGGAGGCCGACTACGACGGGAATATTCAGGATGTCCTGCGCGCGGTCAAAATTTTCCTCATGGATAAACGTGAGCGCCTTGAAGTCATTGTAGTCGAGCTCGAGCGAACGCATCCAGTACCGCCACTTCTGGTTGTCCTTGATCCGGTTCAGCGCCTGGCGGGCCCGCTTTGATTGCCCCATCGAGATTCTGACGCGGATCTGCCCGAGGCTCGCAGGGATCTCGCCGTGCCGTTGGATCCATCGGTCCACGACCGCGGCCGCAGCGTCGGTCCGGCCGAGTTCGCACAGATAGTCCACCAGGCGGAAC
>JAPUJU010000090.1 GCA_027296025.1 bacterium | reverse complement strand
GCTGCTGCCGCGTTGCAGAAGGACATCCTGCCGCGCTTCACCCGTTACAAGGGATCGACGTCGGTAGCCGGCGCGCGACGGCTTGTATTCATCTACGCACTTCTTCCTGCCGGACTCGCGTTCCTCTCCCGCCTGTACCCGTCGGCTAACCTGGGGATCGTCGAACTTACTGTTTTTGCCGGTGCGCTTTACGCGGGGGCATTTCTGCCACCGCTCTTGGGACTCTTGTACTGGAAGCGAGCCTCGGCCGCGGGGGCGATCACGGGGATGGTCTTCGGCGTTGTATCGACGGCAGTCTGGAAGTTCGTAGTCGTGCCCATCAACCCCGAACTCGGTGGTTTTCCAGAAGTGTTTATAGGAATGGGTCTGGGGACTCTCGCGTTTGTCGCGGGAAGCCTCTACGGTCCCCCGCGCTAGCGCGCAACACTACTCTCGCCGTGTGACGTTGATCACCCAGGTCGTATCAAAGTTGGCGCCCCGGTCTGTGCTGCTCTGCGCGAACCAGTCGTACCCGTCCTGGCGGATGTTATGAAAAACGTAGTACTGGATCGTGGGATTTGCCAGGTCCGTATCGAAAAGGTGCAGCACGATATTCGTACCTTCCTGAACCCCCCCGAAGAACAAAACGCTGTTGAAACGATTGGTTGTGTACATGCATTCCCACCGGCGGGTCACGCGGTTGTAGATCCGTACGAGGGATGTCGCCGCATCGGGAAGGCTCGGGTCGACGTCGTACCACCCGCATTCCATTACGGCGTGGCCGTTCAGTGTGTAGACAGCCGTTGTGATTGACGGGAACTCAACACTTTGACCGCTGGGAACCGTGATGGTCTGATGTGCGTCCCATTCGCCGATCAGAAAATCGAACTGTCGGGCTTCGCGCGGGAGCCGTGGAGCGGCCGCCCCGTACTCCGTGGTCCACGTCAGAAACCCGTCTGACGCGGCGCGGCGCCGGTACTCCTTGATGACAATGCGTGCCCATGTTTTGCCAAAGTCGGTGGATTCCCTCAGCTCGACGTCGAACGCGTCGTCGCTGATGCATGTGAACGAAAACTCGAAAAGGTATAGCTGAACCCCGCCAGCACGCCGCGCGGAACCCGTCAGCACAAGGTCTCCATCGGCGAAGGTTCCACTATAGGCAACGATGCTCTCGGTAAAGCTGTTCGCAACTCCCATGCTCCAGACGCTGTTCGCGGCGTTGTATGCAAGGAACGAGATCGTGCTCAACTCGTTTCCGGTTCCGTCAAAATCGATGCAATGGAAACGCTCCATGATGGCGTGCCCGCGGTTCATGTAGTTCACGCGTGCGAGTCCCCTGGCCTCGTGAAGGAGCGAATCGTCGCGAAACGTGCGATAGGTTACGTCCCAGTGGCCGTAATAGAACGCCATTTCATCGAGCTGCTCCGGTGCGGCTTCGGCCCGGGTCGACATCACAAAGCCTGGATCGAAGATTCTTCCGTCACGAAGGTACTGAGCTCCGGCGACGCCGGAGAACCCGGCAAGGGTCAGGCAGAAAATCGCAAAGAATGATTGCTTGTAAATCATAGATACCCGGGAGACGAGTGTACCGGACCGGCGGAGCACTGTTCGATGGGATACGTCCCGCGCCCCGGTTTCCGTCTGCGCGGTGCCGCGAAAGAACGAAAGTATTCACGTCGGGACGTCCGGACAAAGGAGTTTAAGCGGATACGAGGAATACTGGCAAGCGCCAAATCCGTTGTGTGCGCCGCGCTCGAGCAGGTCTCCCTTCTATGAGACGCCGTTTTCTGCTATGCTGCAGGCCCGAGAGCGCTTCAGAACATACGGACTTCAAGAGGGGAAACATGCTTGACCTGCAAATTTCGTGGAGTGGACACGACCATCCACTCCATCTCGATGATGGTGTACATACCGTCGGCCGCGGCAGTGATAACGACGTAAGAATTCTCGCCGGCCGGGTCAGCAAACGCCACGCTGTCGTACGCGTTGACGGCGAGCAGTTGTTCGTCCGGGATCTTGGCAGCACGAACGGTACAGAAATCGGCGGGAAAGCTGTTGGTGATGCCGAAATAGAAGTGCCGTTTGGTGCCGTTGTCAGTTTCGCGGGAGCCATGTTGCGGTGGGCGGCAGCGTCATCGACACCGTCAACGACGACCCGTCTGTCGAACGAGGAGGAGGTCAGCACACTGTTTCGCTACAACATGCGGGAGGGGTATTCGGGTAAAGCGAGAGACCGGATCATGGAGATGAGCTCGGGCCTCTTCGAGCTGCTCGCCTCCGACAGCAGTGCCGATGAAGTCGGCAGCGCCGCCTGCGAATTTGTCGCGCGCGTCGTGACGTCGGACCGGGTCGTCATGCTGAAAGACCAGGGCGAAGCGACTTCGATCGAGCCCGCTTCACGATGGACCCGCGAGGCGCAGGACGAGAACATCCCGCTCAGGCTGAGCTCGACGATCGTTGGAGAAGTGTTGCGCGGACGCGACTCAGTGCTCGTCTCGAATCCGATGGAAGACCCGAACTACACGGGCCAGGAAAGCATCATGGCGTTGAGCCTCCGGTCTGCAATGGCAGCTCCGCTGTTCGACAACGAGCGCGTCCATGGAATTCTATATGTCGACACGGCGGACCCGGGAGTGCGGTACGACAAGGATGACCTTCAAGTTCTAACGGCGACCGCGAACGCGGTGGCAGTCAAACTCCGAAACCTGACACTTGAGAACGAGATGCGAACGGCCGCTCGTATTCAGCGTTCGATGCTGCCGCGGGGATTCGATCCACCCGAAGGATTCGAACTCGAAGCGTACCAGATGATGTGCCGCGCGGTCGGCGGAGACCTCTATCATTGTGCGCCGCGCGGAAATGGCAGGACGTTGATTGCGCTGGGAGATGTGTCTGGCAAGGGAATGCCGGCAGCTCTTGCGATGGGTGCAGCGACCGTTTTGATCGGAATGCTTGCGGAAATCGATAAGGATATGGAAACGCTCACGCAACATCTTCACCGGCAGTTGTACAGGAGTCTCGGTCCCGATCAGTTCATTACGCTCTTTGTGGGTGAAATCGACCCAGCGACAGGGCACATCAACTACGTCAACGCCGGTCATGAGCCACCGTTACTCGTGCGCGCGAACGGAGAACTCGATGTACTCGACTCCACCGGTCTGCCGGTTGCGTTGATGGATGATCTGATGTGTGAGAGCGCCGAGGCAACCCTCGAGCCGGGTGACCTCCTGGCAATTTTCAGTGATGGGATTCCCGAAGCGACAACGAACGGAGAGAGCTTTCTCGGATTGGACCCGGTCAAGGACATCATAATGAAGTACCACACCGAACCGTTGCAGTCGATTCGCAGGCGCCTCGTGTCGGCGGTCGAAGATTTTCTGAAGGGAGACCCGATGTCGGACGATGTCACTCTGATGCTGATGCGACGGAAGGCTCTTTAGGAATCTGCACGCGGCAGCGAAAAGAGAACAGGCAGACGACGAGAATTATTGCCGCCGCAGTTGAAAACGTTATTGTGCTTCCCAGCCTGTCATAGAGTAAGCCGCCCACCACAAGTCCCAGAATACTCGCCACGGCCGCCGACGATCCCGCAAATCCCTGAACTGCTCCCTGGTACTCGTTGCCGGCCAGGGTTGAGAGATACGCCGTCAGCGACGGCCACATCAAGCCATTGCCAAGCGCGAGGAGAATCGCGGCAACGTAGATCGTGACGAGTCCCGACTGCGTGAACAATGCGAAACTCGCAACGAGGACCATGCTGCCGAAGGTTACCAACTGCCCGGAAGGCCACTTTCTCGATGCCCAGCCCAGTATGGGGCCTTGAACCAGCACCATCAACCCCCCCATCACGGAAAAAAAGATGCCGGTATCACGCACCGTCCATTCGAGTACTGTAACGGCGTGGACGGGAAAAGTGATGTAAAAAAAATTGAAGGCAAGCCACACCAGAAACTGTAACAAAAGCGTAAAGCCGACGTGGGGTAGTGAAAGGATCATTCGTGCGGTCGGCTTTCCGTCTTTTCTGCCTTCATAACAGTCTCTCTGTTCCTGACCGAACACGCGATGGGATCCAGCAGGTGAAGTGTCTACGACGCACGGTCGCGATTCAGGCAGCGCAAAAGCGATGATCATCGTTGCCACGACGGAAATGGCGAGGGCGGCAGTTATCGGCGCGACTTCACCCCAGTTCGTCCCGCCGAGAAACCCGGCTAGGGCAGGTCCGACGATAAAACCCAGATTGCCGGACACCGCCATTTTACCGAACGCCGCGGTTCGGTCCCGTTCCTCGGTCACGTCGGCGAGGTACGCGTTCGCAACGGATACATTTCCGCCGGTTGCGCCATCGAGCGCTCGCGCCAGAAAAAGGACAAGAAGCGGAAGCGTCAGCGTAAAGGTGCCGAGCGGCCCCCCGACGGCTGCGTAAATCGGAGTCACGGGAAGGTACATTGCGATGAGAAAAAGAACCCAGGAAACCAGCGTTCCGATCTGGCTCAACAACAGTATTCGACGACGGCCAAACGCATCGGACCAGCGTCCGAGGATTGGCGCGCCGACAAGTTGAAAGGCCGAATAGGTTGCACCCATGATTCCATAGATAAGGGCGTTGCCGCCCCAGCGTGTGACGAGAAAAACAAGAAAAGGGAGAACGATACTGAATCCGAGCGTGCCGACGAAGTTGATTGTCAGAATCGGATAAATGGAGACGCGACGCGACGAAGGTTCATTGTTTTCCATCACGGCCATGATTCAGGAGGGTAACCAATCGGCGTTCGCCTTCAAGCTTATTCTGCTGGACGTGAAGGTATGTCCACGAGCGAGTTCTTGCTAGGTTAAGAAGGGGAGGAGCGGGAAGTGTGATCGCCTGGGTCACACTTCCACTAGGGTTTCGTTCAGGATCTGTTCGTATTCCTGAACAGATCGTACGCCGACAAGCTGATTGACGACTTCACCGTCTTTAAAGATCAGTATTGTCGGAATCGAAGTGATTCCGTAACGCTTCGCCGCCTCGGGATTTTCATCCACGTTGAGTTTTCCGATCGTTGCCGAT
>JAPUJU010000009.1 GCA_027296025.1 bacterium | reverse complement strand
AGCGGTTCGACGACCTGACGATCCGTGTGATCATGCAGGGGTCCGGCCTGATCGGCACCACCCCGGAGGACGTTCGATTCTCCGCCGACGGCAGCCGCATCTTTTTCGAATGGAACGATCCGGCCGCCCTCGATTCCCTGAATGCGCTTTCACTGGAAAGCGCCTACAAGAACTACCTGGATCTCGAGAAGCGGTCGGGCACCTTCGTCATGGATGTCGTGAGCCGCGAATTCGAGAAGCTCAGTGACGCCGCGGCCGATACGCTCGCCCCGGACGAGTACGCCTGGAACAAGGAGCGAACCCGCCGCGCGGAGATACGCGGAGGAAATCTGTATCTCGTCGATCTGTCCGCCCGAACCACGCGCCAGATCACCGCGACGGAAGCGGCCGAGAACAGCGTGGCGATCTCGGTCGACGGCCGGACCGCGTACTTCGTTCGTGAGAATAATCTGTTTTCAGTCCCATGGCGTGGCCATCCGGTCCGCCAGCTGACCGATCTGCGTTTGTCGAACGATCCCGACGATGACGAGCCGTCGAAGCAGCGAGAGATTCTCATGGAGCAGCAGAAAGAACTGTTCAAAGACTTCCAGCGCGAAGACGAACCGCCGAAGAAAAGACCCCGGCCGGTGTACGTGGGTAAGGACCGGTCGATCGATGAGTTCCGTGTCTCGCCGACCGGCCGGTACGCCGCGCTCGAATTGTCCAGCGATCCTTCCGGAGTCAGGCGTCCCGAAGTGCCGCACTTCATCACGGAGAGCGGCTACATGGAGACGCGGGAGACCCGCCCGAAAGTCGGCGACGAGGGGCAGGAGATTCAGGTCGTACTCGTGGACCTCGAGGGCGATTCGCTCCTCACTCTCAGTGTGGAGTCGTCGGAATGGGTGTCAATCCGTTCCTGGTCACCTGTGTCGGACGTGTTGCTGGTGCGTGGGATCAATGCAGATTTCACGACACGAAACTTCTACGGAATCTTCCCCGACAATCGGAACGCGGAAGGCAAGATTGATCCGTTCGTTCTCGACGAGTACCAGGACGTGGCGTGGGTGGGTGGACCGAATTTCTACTCCACCGGCGAGTGGTTGCGTGACGGCAGCGGAATCTATTTCGTCTCGGAGGAGGCCGGCTACTCGCACCTGTTCACGGTATCAATGGATGGTTCGCGCCGTGAACAGCTGACGACGGGTCGGTGGGAGGTACGCTCGGCGCATCCCTCACTGGACGGCACGCGCTGGTATCTAATCACGAATGAAATCGATCCCGGCGCCCGGCGTTTATGGGTCATGGATCGCGACGGTGCGAACCGCAGGCTCCTTACGTCCGATTCCGGTGAGTACGTACCAACGTACTCGCCCGATGAATCGGTTATCGCACTACTCAAGTCCACCGTGATCTCACCGAGAGAGGTGTTTCTCTTCGATACGGCGACGGAAGCGCTGGACGGCCCGCTGATGGTTTCGACGACGGAAGCGTTCAGAAATTTTCCGTGGGTATGGCCCGAAGTAATCAAAATAAAAGCCTCTGATGGAAAATCCTTTCGCGCGCATATTTTTCGCCCCGAAACGTTCGGCCAGAAGTCGAACGGCGCCGGAGTTGTTTTTATTCATGGGGCTGGATATACACAGAACGTGATCGACTGGTGGCCGTACTATTACCGCGAATACATGTTCAACCATTTCCTGGCGTTGAACGGATACACGGTGTTGAATGTTGATTTCCGCGCCAGTGCGGGGTACGGGCGTGAGTGCAGGGTTGCCATTCACAGGCACATGGGCGGTCGTGACCTCGACGACGTGATCGATGGTGCGAGACACCTTGTCAAATACGAGGGGGTTCGGGAAGGAAAAGTCGGAGTGTACGGCGGATCCTACGGCGGTTTTCTCACCCTCATGGCGCTCTTCAAGTATCCCGACGAGATCACGTGCGGTGGCGCAGTCCGGTCCGTGACCGACTGGGCTCACTACAATCACTGGTACACGTCACGTATTCTGGGTACGCCCGAAAGCGACCCCGAGGCGTATCGTCGCTCGTCCCCGATCTACTTCGCCGACGGTTTCCAGGGCGGCTTGCTCATGGTGCACGGGCTTGTGGATGCGAACGTGCTCGCGGCGGATATCCTGCGTTTGACGCAACGGCTGATCGAGCTCGGTAAGGAAGACTGGGAGCTGGCGATCTATCCCATCGAGCCCCACTCGTTCGTCCGCGCCGACTCGTGGACGGACGAATACAAACGAATCTTCAGACTTTTCGAAAAGAATCTCGCGAACGACAAATAGGCGCCGGTGTGCTACGAAGCAGGACGCGGGCGTTCGAGCGAACCGAACGGTAATGTACACACCGGCAATCGTTTTACCCTCACGTTGTCGCGTTTGTCAAACGGCTGCACGATAAGAGGTCGGTCAAGTTAATTTTTTCACAATTGGTTTTCAGTAGCGGTTGACAAAGTTGATGACTATATTGTCTGCGACAGCCATAAGGAAGCCGGTATCGTTATTACCTTCCTTCCTGGAAAGAGCAGTTTACTGCCTCTTCTCCATTCGTGCTCATGTGCCGAGTTACCTCCCTAGGTAACAAACGATACCGGCGTTTTTTTGTGCCCACGACTCGCTGTCAGACGACGCGCTCACCTCACATTGCCCACTTCGCTCGGCTAGCCGCCTTCGGCGGCGGATCCTCGCTCGTTCCTGCAAAGTTCTGTTCGCGCATCGTCCGACAGCGAGCGTACCAGCGAATCCTGCTCGTAACCTTCGGCACACGAACGCACTGACCACGAACTACCGCTGAACTTCCGGCGTTGGACGAATTATGGAACCGACGTGTCGTAGATACTCATGTTGAGGCGCGATGGCAGCGCTGCGTGAAGTTTTGTGAGAACCACTTCGTCGTTCGAGATGTCACCGGGTAGCGGCTGGCCCCCGTACATGATGAACTCCGGCCAGTTGAGATGTCCCCACTGGATCGTGTGACCGAGTTCGTGCATCATGATGCGAAACACCAGGTCTGCGTCGGCGATGTCATTCACGATGTCGATCTCATCGAGGATCGGGTGCCGGTCCGGCGCACGCGTGTGGTTCGTTACGGCGAGGAGAAGCCCCATCGAGGCGCGGGTCTTGTAGCTGACCGTGATCCCGACTGTCGGCGGCGATGAGACGACGGTGAAGAGGTCGGTTCCGGTCCGTGATTCCCAACGATCGACGGCCGCCTGAGTCTGCGCCGCGTAATCCACCCCGCCGGAACTCACGTGGGGCGGCACATAGAGCGGGACGGGCCGAACGAGCCAGGTGGCGAAGATCGAGCCCGGGCCGAACGAGAGCTCGATTCCTTTGAAAACCTGGAGGATCGTCGTGTTTTGCAGCTTGTTAGATTCGGGTTTCTGGTACTGAATCATGAAGAACGTACGCTCGATATCACCGGCGAGCACCATGCTCTGGCTGAGGCGATGGTAGGGCGGGCCGATATCCGCCGTCAAAATCTCGATATTCATGCCGCCGGGTACCAGATTCATCAGTTTAAACACCCCGTCTGAATTCGTCTTGAGCGAGTAGGATTGACCCGCAATGACGGTGACGCGCAGGCCCTCGACAGGCAGCCCGGTCAAGGCGTCGATACACAGGCCCGCCATTTCATAGCCCGGGATCCAGATGTTGGCGAGCTCACTGGGTGCTGAGGGGTTCTCGGCCTCGTCGAAGCTCATGATGCCGACGTAGATGTTGCGGCCGCGCTGGGGATCGGAGATCGTGATACTTTGCAGGTTCCCCGGGTCCTCGGGGTCCGGCGGGTTTACGAACAGCGCTCCCCGAAGCCAGAAATCGACCGGTGCCTCACCGCGTGAGAACGCGTATCGAATTTCATACCGACTGACCTTTTCCTCGGCGGAATCGTCGTACGGCGCGGACCACGCGAACGAGATCGAATTGGACGACCCCTGGTAGGACACACGGAGACCTTCGGCCTGGACCGGCCCTGACACATCCCCCTTCGGCGTCTGCGACCCGAGGTCGGTCGGCGTATCCGTTGTGCCGCAACCGAGCGTGAGGGTGAGCGCGGCACCGATGGAGGCCGTTATGAGTGACTGACAGATCTGCATGAGCCTAGGAACTCTCTGTGGGGTGGGTCCGTTCAATGATAGTATGCCTACCGCCGGTTTACAAGGGCGAGGCGAGTCCCGTCCCGAAGAGGTTTCCAGCACACGGAGGCCGGGCTCCGGCGCTTGACAATTCGTTTATTTTATCCAATCTTCGGTGGGGATTCACGACGAACGGGCGTGGAGAGGAAAGACCATGGCGAAAGATATCGAAAAGATGATCATCCTTGGTTCCGGGCCGGCCGGACTCACCGCGGCGATCTATGCTGCGAGAGCGAATCTCGACCCGCTGGTGCTAGAGGGGATAGAGCCGGGTGGCCAGCTCATGATCACGACCGACGTGGACAATTACCCGGGCTTCGAGCAGGGCGTGATGGGTCCCGATCTGATGCTGATCATGAAAAAGCAGGCCGAACGTTTCGGCACGCGTTTCGAACAGGTAGCCATCGATCGTGTCGAACTCGACGGAACGAAAGTTCTCTACGCGGGCACCAACGAGTACCAGACACACACTCTCGTCATCTCCACCGGGGCGACCGCGAAGCTGCTCGACCTCGAAAGTGAAAGCAAGCTGATGGGTCACGGCGTGTCGGCGTGTGCGACGTGCGACGGGTTTTTCTTCAAGGACAAAGTGATTGCTGTCGTGGGTGGAGGAGACACGGCCATGGAAGAGGCGACGTTTCTGACAAAGTTCGGTTCCAGAGTATACGTCATCCATCGCCGCGACAAGCTTCGCGCATCAAAAACCATGCAGGAGCGCGCGTTCAACAACCCGAAAATCGAGTTCATCTGGGACACGACGGTGACCGAAATTTTTGGTACGCCTGAAGCGGGCGTCAACGGTGTTCGCCTGCACAACGTAAAAAGCGGAGAGGACAGCACGCTCGAATGCCAGGGTTTCTTTGTTGCGATCGGTCACAATCCGAACACAGAAATCTTCAAGAACCAGCTCGAAATGGACGAGATTGGATATATCAAAGTGGAACCCTACTCGACCCACACCAACATCGCCGGCGTGTTCGCTTCCGGCGATGCGGCCGACAAAATCTACCGCCAGGCCGTGACGGCGGCCGGTACCGGATGCATGGCGTCTCTCGATGCGGAAAAATACCTCGTGGAAATCGGCGAGGCCGATTAACACGAGCGGCCGAAGGAGCCTCCAGACAGCCTCCGAGGGCGTGTTCCGGCACTTTTTCGGCCTACTAAAACCCCTGCCATTCTGATATGCTCTAGCAGTTCCCCCCTTCTAACGAGGAAAGATAGCCGATGATTTACGTCACCCGCATGATACATTTCTGCGCGGCACACCGGCTCTACGACGCGACTCTTTCGGAAGAGGAAAACCGCGAGCGATTTGGCGAGTGTGCGAACCTGCACGGACACGACTATACTCTGGAAGTCACAGTGGCAGGTGAACCGGACGAGCGGACCGGCATGCTCGTGCACCTCTCGAAGCTGGATACGATCGTGTGCGAGCGCGTCGTGGATCGGCTCGACCATAAGAATCTGAATGTGGACGTGCCCGTGTTCAGTGATGTCGTGCCGACTATAGAGATGCTTGCAAAGTACGTCTGGGAAGAACTCGACGGTGGCATCCCGGAGGTGTCACTGCACCGGGTGCGGATACACGAAGACGATCTTACGGCGGACTATTATGGAGAGGCGGACTGATGGTGTACCTTACGTTTCGCGCAGCGTTCAACGCGGTGCATGTATTGTGGAGCCCGAAACTGAACGATTCCGAAAACCTCGAGACGTACGGGGAGTGCGCGAATCCGGCGGGACACGGCCACCGTTACCGGATCGAGATTACGGTGGCGTCGGCAGTGAACGCGGCGCGGCCGACGGTGATAACACGGGGTGCGATCGAGAGAACGATTCAGGACGTTCTTCGTCCGGTGCTCGCGAATGCGGATCTCAACACCACGTTTGGGCATGACGAGTTCATTTCTACCGGCGAGAACGTGACCCGAGCGGTGTGGGATCTTGTGGAACCGGCGCTTACCGATGCCCGGCTCGTCGCAGTTCGAGTGATCGAGACGTCGAAGAACAGTTTCACGTACTTCGGTCCGGGAGAGGTCCCGAATCGGGTAAGCCGGATGTTCAACTAGGGATAAAGGATTTTTAAGAGACCGTGGCACCGAACAACGAAAGAATGGTTGAACTGATTCGCGAGTTACTCGTGCAGATCGGTGAGGATCCGGAGCGCGAAGGCCTCCGGCGGACGCCCTCGCGCGTGAGCGAAGCGTACGAGTACTTCACGCACGGCTACAGCGTCGACATCGACCGGATTGTGGAGGGTGCGGTTTTCGCGGAAGCGCATGAGGAGATGGTCGTTCTGAAGGACATCGATTTCTACAGCCTTTGCGAGCATCACCTCGTTCCATTCTTTGGGAAGTGTCACATCGCATACTTGCCGAAACAGCGAATAATTGGATTGAGCAAAATGGCACGCATCGTCGATGCGTTTGCGCGTCGTCTCCAGGTGCAGGAGAGAATGACGCGTGAGATCGCGGAAGCTCTCAACCACCACCTGTCGCCGCACGGTGTCGCCGTCGTCATCGAGGCGCAGCATCTGTGTATGATGATGCGGGGCGTGGAAAAACAGAACTCAGTCGCGACGACGAGTACTATGCTCGGAGCATTTCGGGAGAACGCTGCGACGCGAACCGAGTTTTTCAGCCTGCTGGGGAACCTGAAGCGAGCCTATTAGCAAAACGGGGACGACTTTGAAAACGATCTACATGGACTACAATGCGACAACGCCGGCTGACAAAGAAGTACTGGCCCTGATCAACCGGATAACCACAGAGTGCTACGGTAATCCAAGCAGCTCGCACATTCTCGGTCGCATGTCGCGCGCCTGCCTCGACGACGCGCGCCGAAAGGTTGCGGTGAGCCTCGAGTGCGACGACGATGAGATATGCTTCACGACGGGAGGTTCGGAGAGCGATAACCTCGCTATCAAAGGGGTCGCCGACGGGCGCAGTTGCGGTCACATCGTCAGCACGTGTATCGAACACTCGGCGGTCAAACGGACGTGTGACTACCTTGCCACGCGGAACTTCAGTGTGACGTGTCTCCCCGTGGACCGGATGGGTTGCGTGGATCCGAAGCACGTCGAAGAAGCGATCCGGGACGATACGTTCCTCATCACCATGATGTGGGCGAACAATGAGACAGGGCAGATTCAGCCGGTAGAAGACGTCGCACGCATTGCCCGCGAACACGGAATCACGTTTCATACGGACGCCGTGCAAGCGTTCGGCAAGATCCCCGTGAGCGTGCGCAGCGTGCCGGTCGACCTGCTCTCGATTTCCGGTCACAAGATCTATGGGCCAAAAGGCGTTGGCGCGTTGTACATTCGGCGCGGTGTGGAGCTCGTCACCCAGGTGCATGGGGGGGGGCAGGAGCAAGGACTCCGCAGCGGTACCGAGAACGTTGCCGGGTGTGCCGCGCTTGGGGAAGCGTGCCGGTTGTGCACGAACCGGCTCGACGAATGGGCACAGAAGCTGGGCGGGCTGCGCGACGAACTCGAGCGCGGTATCCTCGAGCGGATTCCTGAAACCACCGTGAACGGCGACCCCGTTCGCCGTGTGCCAAACACGTCGAGCATCTCGTTTCACGGCGTTGACTCGAGCCAGCTCGTAGTGAGGCTCGATGAGGTGGGCTTCGCCGTCTCCGGGGGCTCTGCGTGCAAGTCGACGACCGAGGGTCCCTCGACCGTACTGACGATGGGAATGGGCCTGTCGGCGGACGAGGCGGCGGGCACCATCCGCTTCAGCCTCGGCCACGGGTCGGATGCGAGTCACGTCGCCCAAATGCACGAGGTCTTGCCCGGCATCGTCGAGCAGTTGCGCGGGGTGCGTTCCGAGAAGCTGACGTGATTGCTCTTCTTCCCGTCATGCCGCCTGGCAAGGAGCCACAAACTCAAAACGTGAGGCGATGTTTCGTGAGGGCCGGCTGGCTCTTGTTGTAAGGCGGTCAAACGAAAACAACGAAACGAAAGGAAACTCGATGTCGATCAAACCCGACAAGTGGATCATACGAATGATCAAAGAGCACAGGATGATCGAACCGTTCACCGACGAGCAGGTGAGCGGCAACACTATTTCGTACGGTGTTTCGTCGTATGGTTACGACATCCGTATCTCTGACGAGTTCAAGATTTTCACTAATATTAATACGACGGTCGTGGACCCGAAAAACTTTGATCCGAAGGGATTCGTGGACTACCAGGGCGAGGTGTGCATCATCCCTCCGAACTCCTTCGCGCTGGGCCGGAGCGTCGAATACTTCCGGATTCCGAGGGATGTCCTGACGATCTGTGTCGGAAAATCGACCTACGCGCGGTGCGGCATTATTACGAATGTGACCCCCTTCGAGCCGGAATGGGAAGGGTACGTGACCCTCGAGATTTCGAACACCACGCCCCTGCCGGCGCGGATCTACGCCAACGAGGGAATCGCGCAAGTCCTTTTCTTTGAAAGCGATGAGACTTGCCTGACGTCCTACGCGGACCGAAAAGGCAAGTACCAGGCCCAGACGGGGATCACCCTTCCGAAGGCCTAGCCGCTGGTTCTGGCCCCCATCGGATGGCCCGGAGACCACGATTAGGGCCGAAAAACTGGTGTTTCGCGGCAGTTTTTCTTTGACAAGATATCGGTAAAAAGGGTATTTCGTACGTGTATTCGTGAGGTACGCGACGTTTCTAAACTTTAACCGTGGAGGGATCCCAAATGGCGAAAACAGCCAAAAAGGGTGCAGACCTTATCATCTCGAAAGCACGTACGAAGGCCGCGTCGAGAAAGTGCAACGTATCAGGCGAGTTCTATGGTGCGCTGGACAAGAAAGTTCGCGACATGATCAAAGACGCCGAGGGACGTGCGATGGGCAATAAGAGGAAGACGCTCAAGGCGGTTGACCTCTAGAGAATCTTTCGTCAATCGAAACGAATCGACGATTTCTGGGGATCGGGCCTTGCTGCCCGGTCCCCGTTCTCTTTCCTCGTTGGCTGTCGGCAAGGTGTCGGAGTTCGCAGCCCACGCTCCACTTCACTCGGCTAGCTGCCTTCGGCAGCGGATCCTCGCTCGTTCCCGCGAATGGGCTTCTCACCCGTCACCATGCCTCCGCGACCAAACGGGGATGGTCACGAATACGGCAGGGCACCAGCCCAATGCCGCACTCGCTACACCTGCCCAGGTCGCTCGGCTAGCCGCTTCGCGGCGGATCCTTCGTTCGTTCCTGCAAAGTTCCGCTCGCGCATCACCCAGCAGGCTCGTCGTTGGCTCCTGCAGCAGTCTCAGAACTGCTGCCCGGGGAACTTTCTAATTGTAATGATAGTCTGCTGCGCGCCAAGACCGTCAATCGTGTAGCCAGCCGCCGTACCGCTGGCATCTTTGAAATCGACGTAACCGGTTGAGCCTGGCAACGCGGCCGCTCCATCGACTGGCTCGGTGAGAGCCTTCCAGAACGGGTTCTCAAGCAGGGTGTCGCCCGGAAGCAAATCAGTGATCGTATTGCCAGCCGGTGTCGCATCGACACCGACGTCATCAGCGTACACACCGTTGTTCTCTGCGGCGAAGGCCTCAGAAGCTGCTTGCACGGTGTAGCAATCGGCTGTGACGAGAGTATCGAATGCAACGAGACTACAATTCCTATACAGCCTGAATATCTCACCGGTTTCCCCGAAACCCATAATCAGGTATCCCACATACTTCCCTCCCGGGTGGTACGAAAGGTAAGTGGTTCCACCGGGATTGAAGGCTGGGAAAGGTTTGGGTTCGTCCAGGTTCCCGGTGAACGGGTTGTAGAGCCAGTAATCGGGGAAGTCCTGTGGATACTCGCCGTTCAGGGCCGCGTATGCCTCAGCAGAGTCTCGAACCGCATAGCAGTTGGCTATAACCAAGTCTTCAAGCGACGGTGGCCCGGCGACGGGTGTGACGGGTCTATTGTCGTCTCGACAGCCGCCCGCGAGTAAGAGCGGCAACACAAGCAATATCAAAGACTTCTTCATGGCACATTCCCCCTGCGAAGGGTCACAAGTGGCTGTGCAACTTGTAGGCCAGTCGGAGGGTAACCCTGGCTAATGCAGTCTTTGAACCGTCCCGGGCTGGTGTCTGGGAGCGCGGTGTTGTGGATCGGGTCGCCCTCGGCCGGCCCCC
>JAPUJU010000089.1 GCA_027296025.1 bacterium | reverse complement strand
TAAAAATGCGGCGTGTTGTCTTTCTTTGTCCTCCCGTTTCGTATGCATTGTCACCTCGGTTCTCTGATATAATCCCCGGCACGGGAGTTTTGTTTGCGCGTCCAGCGCCCTGTTCACCGTGCTCTGTTGAGTCGACGCTTCCTTGTTGAGTAATTGTATAAAAAAGCTCGCCCGTGGTATCCCGCCTGTTCCCACCCTCCTGGGTGTTGTCGGTAGGGCCGACTAGAGGACGATGGAAAAAAGACCCTTCAAACCATACGTCGCCGAAGAATCCAATCTCGCCGAGTTGACCATCAAAGCGATGGTGCTCGGCATTGTGATGGCGATCGTTCTTGGAACGGCGAACGCGTATCTCGGTATGC
Source organism: bacterium (assembly GCA_027296025.1). Taxonomy (GTDB): domain Bacteria; phylum Krumholzibacteriota; class Krumholzibacteriia; order WVZY01; family WVZY01; genus JAPUJU01. The sequence goes on along the minus strand of JAPUJU010000089.1, from coordinate 7,701 downwards.
GCGCAGGCCTGACGGTGTCGGCGATTTTCCCCGCTGCTGTGGTAGCGATGGCCGCAATGAGGCTTCTCGGCGGTACCATCCTCGAGGAAAACATCGCACGGACAACCGCCTCTGTCGGCGAAGCGCTTGTCGCCGGCGCGATTTTCACACTGCCCGCGTTCATTATCGCCGGGGTGTGGGACAACCTGAAATATGCCGAGTCGACGGCCATCATGCTCGTTGGCGGCACGCTCGGAGTGCTGTTCATCATTGTTCTGCGACGAACGATGGTCGAGGACACATCGCTGCCGTTTCCCGAGAGTGTTGCCGCCGCGGAGATCGTAAAGGCCGGCCAGGGTGGGCAGACGGGGGCATCGACGCTGTTCAAAGCGATGGGCTTCGCAGCCGTCTGGGAGGTTCTCAAGAACGGGTTCGGGATCCCCGTCGTCCGGGACAGCGTGTCCGGCTTTGTGAAATTCGGGTCATCGAGAATAGAGATTGCGGGCAGGGGATTTGACTACAGCGGCGGAATCCTTCTTCAGACGCCGTCGGCATCGCCCGCTCTCGTCGGAGTCGGGTATATCGTTGGGATGCGTGTATCGACCGTTCTTTTCGCCGGAGCGGCGTTTGGTTGGTGGGTGCTGGTCCCGCTATCGGTTTTCCTGAATCCGGAGCTCGCAGGGCTTGCACAGGCGCAGGGCTGGGAAACGGTCAGCGGTGACGTCTGGCGTCGACAGGTCCGTCCACTGGCCGTCGGCACAATGATCGTCGCCGCCTTCTATACGCTCTACGGCCTGCGAATGTCGCTGATCGGTGGAATTACCCGCGCAATCCGTGACCTCGACACCTCGAAGGGCTCTGGCACCAGGCTGGGCCGCCTGGCGACGGATCTTGACTTTAAAAAAGTGTTCGTTGCGATCGGGATTGTCGCCGTCCCGATGCTGGTGCTTTATTTCATTTTCAGTGGTTCCTTCCTCGGCGCGATTCTGCTCACGATCGTGATGCTGATTCTGGGGTTCCTCTTTGCCGCCGTCGCCGGATACCTCGTGGGCCTCATCGGTTCGTCGAACAATCCGATTAGCGGCCTGACGCTGAGTGCGCTGATCATTGCGTCGATCATTATGGTGGCGATCGGGGTCACGGGCCCGAAGGGTGTGATGGCCGTCCTCGGAGTCGCCGGCGTGATCTGCTGCGCGGCGGGTATCGCCGGCGACATGATGCAGGACCTGAAAGTCGGATACATCCTCGGCGGTTCGCCTCGCAAAATGGAGATTGCAGAGATCATTGGGGTTGTCTTCACCGCGCTCGTGCTGGCGTTCGCGATCATGGCGCTTCACAAGGTGTACACGATCGGCAGCGACCTCCTTCCGGCGCCGCAGGCGGGGCTGATGGCGCTTATGGCACAGGGTATCGTCGGGGGGGGGATGGCATGGTCGCTTGTTATCGTGGGTATGCTCCTCGGGGTTGCGCTGATCCTTACCGGGTCGCTGTCGCCGATGCTGATCGCTGTGGGGATGTATCTTCCCTTCACCGCGACCGCGCCGATTTTTGTCGGTGGGATCATCCGGTGGTTCATGGACCGGGCACTCGCGAGAAAAAATCTTGATGAGACAAATCGAACGAAGGCGGAGAATGTGGGGGTGCTGTTGTCTTCGGGATTTATTGCCGGTGAATCCCTGATGGCGGTGATTGTCGCTTTCTTCGTGCTGGGTCATTCGCTGATCGACAAGTCCTGGGAGGCTGCTCCGTTGATCAACGTTACGCCCGGACCGCTGGGTTCCTGGTTGGGTCTGATGGTGTTCGTTTTGCTGGGCTTTCTGCTGATCCGCCTACCGCTGAGGGCTGCAGGAAGAAAAGATGACTAAGAACGCAGAGAATCTCTACGATCTCGTGCCCGAAAAACGATACGGGTTCGAAGAACTCAAGGACGGCGCGATCGATGTTCTCACGCCACGATACGGCAGCGGCCGTGTCGGGCGACTTCTTCGCAGTTTTTTGAACCCGAAACCGGTTCGCATCCGACTGGACGATGTGGGTGCGAGTGTGTGGCGACTCTGTGATGGCCGCCGGTCGGTGTACGAAATAGGCGAGGTCCTGCGCCACGAATTCGGTGACCGCATCGAGCCGCTCTACGACCGTCTTTCAACATTCGTTTTGCATATGAAGAAAAACGAACTGATCGACTTCAAGAAATAGTAAACCCATCCTTCGAACATCCCGACTGGAAGAGAGGCTGTCATGGACAATATGGCGATGAAGACCCTGGCTGACAAAATTGACGGCTACAAAGAAGAGGCCGTCCGGCTTCAGACGGAAATGTGCAAGCGTCCCGCGCTCGGTCCGGAGAACGGCGGCGATGGCGAGGTCGAGAAGGCCACCTTCCTGAAATCATATCTCTCGGAAATCGGGTTCACGGACATCAGGCAATACGACGCGCCCGACGATCGCGTGGCGTCAGGGCACCGCCCTAACCTCGTTGCGCTCCTGCCGGGCAAGCTGAAAAGCCCGCGTGTCTGGATAATGACGCACATGGATGTCGTACCGCCGGGGGATCTTGTCAACTGGTCCGGGGATCCGTGGACGGTACGTGTCGACGGGGACAGGGTGATCGGCCGTGGCACCGAGGACAACCAGCAGGGAATGGTGTCGTCGCTGCTTGCCGCGCGGGCGTTTCATGATGCCGGCGTCACCACGAACCTTTCGTATGGAGTTATTCTTTGTGCCGATGAAGAGACAGGCAATGAAATGGGCGTTCGCTACTTGCTCGACAAACACCGCGAGCTTTTTTCGAAAAACGACCTGATCATCATTCCTGACGCCGGGGATAGCAAAGGCACAATGATCGAAGTGGCGGAGAAGAGCATTGTATGGCTGCGCTTTCATACGAAGGGAAAGCAGACGCACGGCTCGACACCCGAGAAGGGGGTCAACGCTCACCGGGCGGCGAGCTACCTTACGACCAGGCTCGATACGCTCTATAGCCGTTTCCGCAAGAAGGATGCTCTCTTCGACCCGCCGATCTCCACGTTCGAACCGACTAGGAGAGAAGCGAACGTTCCGAACATAAACACGATCCCGGGCGACGATACTTTCTACCTCGATTGCCGAATACTTCCGCACTACAAGGTGACCGACGTATTGAAGTACATCCGCGGCCTGATCAAGGAAACGGAGAAACGTTTCAAGGTCAGGATCACGATGGACTCACCGCAGACGGAGAAGGCCGCCCCGCCCACGCCGGCGAATGCTCCGGTAGCAAAAGCGATCACGCGTGCCGTCAAGAGCCTGCGCAAACGGACACCGAAGACGATGGGGATCGGTGGTGGGACGGTAGGGAAGTTCTTCCGCGACGCGGGTTTCTACTGCGCCATCTGGGCCACCCAGGACGAAGTTGCTCACACGGCCGACGAGTATTGTCGGATTTCAGCGATGCTCGCGGATGCGAAAGTGTTTGCGCACATCGCACTCCAGGATGGAGATTCGTGATCGGCGAATTCCGACGGGGGCTTGTAGGACTGCGCACTACAGAAGATTGGGGTATTGTCGACTTGACGGCAAACTATTAATCGTTCAGTGTACGTTCGAAGCTCGCAACTCAAGCTAACTGGCACCAAGAAAGAGGTAACATTATGCAAAGTATAGCCTTCGGGCCGACGATTCGGCTTCTGAGACAGGCGAAGGGCGTCAGTCTCAGGGAAATGGCTCGGCGGCTCGGCGTATCGCCGGCGTTTTTGAGTCAGATCGAGGCAGGAAGACAGCACAAGATTCCCAAGCAGCGTATCGTGCAGGTGGCCGGGATGCTGGGGGTCTCGGAAGGGTATCTCCTGGGAACGGCAAGAGAAATTCATCCGGATGTCCTGGCTTTTCTCCGGGAGACACCGGAGGCAGCCGAATTCATGACGACGGCAATGAAGAGTGGATTATCCGCGGAAGACTTTGCGGGTCTTCGCGAGGCGCTGAAAGACCGCCCCAGCAAAGCCTTCGTCCGGCGTGCGACTGCTCCGGCGACGGGAAAGCGTAAGAAAAGACCGACACGGGTTCCTGAAGATCTGGCCAGCTATCTCGATCCCTCACTGTGCGTGACGGGTCTGATCGTTCAGAACAGGAACCGGCTCTTCCAGCGATTCGCAAAGATGGTCACGAAGAAGCACAAGACGCTGACGACGGACCTCGTGCTGGAGCGCCTCGAGCGGCGCGAGCAGAAGTCGCCGACGATCGTTGGCGGAGGCGTCGCGATTCCGCACGCGTTCGTTCCTTCGCTCGATAAGCCGATCGTGGGCGCGGTGATGCTCAAGCGCAGCCTCCCGTTCGCTCCGAATGGCGACGGCCGTGTGAAAACCGTGTTCTTCGCGATCGGCGACGAGAACAAGCCGCAGTTTCACATTACGATTCTTGCCCGGATTGCACGGCTCTGTGCGACGCCCGAGTTCCTCGATGCGTTCGCCGCTGCGCGAACGAATCGTGATCTCTACAAGACGATTCTCGCATGGGATAAGAGAATCGATAGCGGAGCCTAGATCCCGCATCGACGTAGAAGATCCACGTGGGGCCCGACCTGTACCGGGGTCGGGCCCTTTCCTTGCCTACCGGTTTGGGGTTGAAAAACGCACGAGCGGTTGCTATCCTTATAAGAGATTTATTTTCAAGATGATGCACCCGCTGCCCCCTTTCAAGGCCCTCGTTGTCAAGATCCCCGGGTAATCAAACTTCGAGTTCATTCTCAAGAGTCACAGGACCCTTTCGCGCATGCCGACGTTGATTGAAAGAGTGTTCGCGCGGGGCCGTCTCATCGTCGAGCGTGCCCGGTACGAACGGTTCACACGTCCCCTTACCGAGACTGAGATACGGTCGCGTTTTCAAACGTCGGATGAAACGGCCGGCTTCGGAAGACTTGACTTCTATCGACACCTCGTGGCCCGGCGGCGGTGTGAACGCCCGTTTCGCGTGCTGGGAGACGATGCGCTCGACGTCTACCGAAAGAAATCTGAGGCGCTCGCCAGGGGAGGGGTTGTGATCAGCGGCAGGAAGCACACGCTCGGCGCCGACGTGGACTGGCATCGCGATCCGCAGTTCGGAGTGGTGTGGCCGAAGCAGTACGTGGGGAGCCTCTCTGACCGGCGAGAGGGTACCGACGTGAACCTGGTGTGGCACCTGAACAAGATGCAGTTTCTCATGGAGAGCTCCGCCGCATACCGTGCCACGGACAACGATGAGTTGTGCAAACTCGGATATAGCTGGATCACCTCGTGGTGCGAACAAAACCCCTTCATGATCGGGATGAACTGGCGTAGTCCAATGGAAATGGGCATTCGGTTGCTCGCCTGGTCGGTGTGGTTACAGGAAGTCCCGCTACCTGAGACGATCACCGTGGAGAAGCTGGAGTCCATCTTTGAGGCGATGGTTCGGCAGGCGGAGTATCTGGCTGCGCACATGTCCGAATACAGGCTCCCGAACAACCATCTCATCAACGAGTCCGCGATGCTGTACGCGTTCAGCACGATGTGGCGAGAGCTGCGTGATGCTGACCGTTGGAAAAGCGAAAGCGAAGCGATACTCGTGCGGGAAATCGACCATCAGGTCCTTGCCGACGGATTCGATTTCGAGAATGCGATGAACTACCACCTGTTCGTACTCGATTCCTGCCTGGTGTTCCTCCTGGCCAGGGTCGCCGAGAACAAGGAGCCACCGAGCGCGATTCTCGACGGTGTACAGACCCTCTCGTCGACTGCACTGTCGATGATTTCACCAACCGGCCGCTGGCCACGTATGGGCGATGACAGCATGTCCGAGTTTTTTGTACTCGCGGACCTGCGGGCGCTCGAAGGCACGAGGTTCCAGGGTTCGGTGCGATTCACCGATCTGTTGAAGCCCGGAATGGGCGAGACGCTTCGTGCCGTTGCATGGGCGTCCCCGTTGCTCGATCTGGAATCGACGATATCGAGTGCGTGGCGCGGGGCTCAGTCGGGCGTGACGGTATTTCGAACGTCGCACGCGCAGCTTACGTATTGTGCGGGTCCCGAGCACGATCTCGAATTCAATTCGGGGCACATTCATTCCGACGCTGGCAGCTTCGAGCTGGAGATCACAGGTCAACCGGTCATTATTGATTCGGGAACGTACATATACGGATACGACACGGAAATTCGATCCCATTTCCGTGGGGCAGTCGCGCACAACTCGCTCGTGATTGACGGTGTGGACCCGATGACGACGGTCGAGACATTTCGCTGGCTGAACGTTCCTCGCTCGAAAACCGTGTTCTGGTGTGAAGATCCGATACCGGTTGTCGCATCCGTTCGCGAATGCACGGATGCCGACGCAAACCCATTTTCCCATCGCCGTACGGTAGTTTGGGTCGCGGAGGCTATGTGGATCATTGTCGATGTGGTGACGCCTGTCAGCGGCTCGCCGGATGGTGACCGCTCGATCGACGTTCACTTTCATCTGCCCGTCGATGCCGGCGAGGTGTCGGCAGTCGATTCGTCGCGCGCTACGATAGCACTCGGTCCCGGCTCGATACTCACACTTACTGGCTGGTCGGATTCGCCGTATCAGCAGGAGCTCCTTTCAGATCGCGCGGATCGCAGAACATGGTACTCGGAGCATTTCGGGGACCTCAAGTACGGGACGACCGTTGTGGGGACGGTGCGTTCCCGCGGTGCATGCGTGCTCGTGCATGCGATATACGACGGGAGCCGGGGGAGCGTAACGCCCGTCTTCGAATCAGGCGGCGTGCGTCTCGAATGCAGGTTCGATGATGAGAGGGTGGAACTCGAAGTGGAATCCGGTGAGAGCATTCGGATTCTCAAAGACGGGACCGCGCTCGCGAACGACCTCGATAGGCATGCCCGGTAGCGTCACATGTCGAAGAAACTTCTCATGATCGCTTACATTTTTCCACCCGCCGGCAACGTGGGTATCTACCGGCCGGTCAAGTTCGTCAAGTATCTTCCCGAATTCGGATGGGACCCCGTCGTGCTCACCGTCCGCGATGGTAAATTCGGGAAGTACGACTCACGGCTGATGAAGATCGTGCCGGAAGACACTCCGGTCTACAGGACGCGTTCGATTGAATGGTTCAACGAAGGGGAGAGCAGCGCCACCGAGGGCCGTCCGCAAAAGCGTAATCTTCTCAGGCGAATCCAGAACCGTCTTCGCATGATCATCAACTGGTTCGCAATTCCCGATGGCAACATTTCATGGGTTCCGTTTGCGACGATCGAAGGCGTTCGCATTATTAAACGGGAAGGCGTTCGCCACGTTTTTGCGACGGGGAAACCGTTCTCAGCATTCATCGTAGGGTACCTCCTGAAGCGGCTGACCGGCACAAAGCTCGTGATCGACTACCGGGATCCGTGGACGCAGAACATCAACTATCATCGGAGGTCGCCGGTACACCGGTGGATCGAGACGGCGCAGGAGCGCGCCATCATTCGGCTCAGCGACATCGTTATTGCCAATACCTGGGTCAACGAAGAACTTCTCGTCCGCGACTTTGGTGACGGGCAGGACCGGGCCAAGTTTATCACGATTCACAACGGCTTCGACGGAGAAGACTTCGACGCCGTCCCAGAGAAGCGAGACGACAAGTTTACGTTAACGTATGCGGGAGCGTTCTATTTCAGTGTGGGCTCGTCCTTCAAGAAAAGCGCGGGTGATGAGGTCATGCAAACCTATTCGCCACTCTACTTCTTCGAGGCGCTCTCGAAGCTCTCGGCCCGA
>JAPUJU010000088.1 GCA_027296025.1 bacterium | reverse complement strand
TCACCATCGCGTCGCGGGCCTTGATCGGATTTCGCGGTGAGTTCCTGATGATGACCCGCGGCACCGGCATCATGTACCAGAATTTCTACCAGTACCAGAAGTACAAGGGCGATATGCCGTCGAGAAACGTCGGCGTTCTCGTATCGATGAGCAGCGGTAACGCCGTGCCGTATGCCTTGTGGGGGCTGGAAGACCGCGGCGAGATTCTCGTCCACCCGGGTGTCGACCTCTATGAGGGCATGATCGTCGGCGTCAATAACAAAGGCAGCGACATCGTCGTGAACGCGATCAAAGAAAAGAAACTCTCGAACATGCGGGCCGCTGGTTCGGACGAGGCGATCAATCTTACACCGCCGCGCCAGATGACGCTCGAGTTTGCTCTGGAATTTATTGCCGACGACGAGTTGGTTGAAATCACCCCGAAGAACATCCGGCTCCGTAAAATTCACCTCACCGAGAACGCGCGCAAGCAAGCGGCGAAGAGACGGGTAACCAAAACCCGGGAGGCAAGCTGATGGTTCTTCGAAGATGGCCGTGGGTGGTATCTCTGAGCCTGTCTTCGACCCGCATGGGAAGCGGATCGGAACGTTCAATTCGGTCTGGGATCCGGCTTGCCGGAGGACGTTGGCAGATTCTCTTCGATCGAGGTTGCCCGCCGTGTGAGTGTCCCTGACGGCACCATCAGAGATCATCCCGCCAGTCCACAAGCCGGTATATGCTGACACCGTAGAAGTCGACCAGACGGATGACGAAAAACGCGTTGCGTGACCCGCTGACATAAATGGTCCCGTCTGCGTCGATCATCAGCTCATACGTCACGGTCTTTTCATACCAGGTTTCGCCGGTGAAGGGCGGTGGCGCCGGAAACGACGTCCATGTGAAGTCTCCCGGTGGATATGCCAGCGACACGTTGATGTTCTCCGCACAGATCAAGATGCCTCCATGAAACGAAGCCTTGAGCGCACCCCACGTGGCCTGCTCTACCACCGCCAGACCTGTCGGTTCTGTGATCCCCGTACTCGGGCGAATCCCTGTTGGCACTTCGAGTTTGTAGAAAATCGCCATCGCGGATTCAACCTCGTCGGGCCTGGGCCACTCGCTCACCGGCACATTGCCCTGGCTGACGTCCGCAGTACCAAAATGGAAAACAAAATCCGCATCGAGCAGCCGATAAAACTCGTTAAGATTTCGTTCATTGTACGCGAGCTCGAGGTTGAAGAGGACGTCGTCTCTGTCCGTGAGATCTTCAAACGTGGAGAGTGGGGACGTCTCAGCAATACGCTCGGCGTTATGGCTCGCCGGCCTCTGGTCCGGGTCAACCGGGGAGCACGAAGCGAGGATCAGTAAGGGGATCAGCGAGAATAGCGGTAGCGTCGGCCTGGATGGCATCTCTCCTCCTGCGCCGGGGCACGCGAATCGTCGGCAGCCCACGCATGGCACTCATAGGTTGGCGGAGCCCCCGGCAAAACGAATCAACCCCGCCCACGATGCAACGCGGCGGGGTCGTTGCGTGCGCTGGACGAGCACACGCCATGGGCGATCAACCTGTTTGTATGATACCGCGCGAGCAGTGGATTTGCAATACACTTTAGAGCCATTCGAAAGCGGCCGGCTCACGCGTCCTCACGCAACCTCTAACTCCCTGAATCACCGGCCGCGAGGATGCGCGCGAGCTGTCGCAAATGCACAAGATCGTGACCAGCATAGAGCCGGACCATGAGAGCGAGGCTCTCCTCACCCCGCTCGCTGTGAATGCCAACCCGTTCAAATGTTGCTGGATCCAATCCGTCAAGCAACTCGAGGTTCAGCTCGCGTAGAACTTCGAACTGCTCGAGCGCCCGCCTGGTTTCCCCGTCCCGATACCGGAGCCCCTGGGCCCACAGATCCTGATCGAACCCCCTGAGCTCGGGCCGATCCTCAGCAATTACCAGCCGAATGCGGTAAGCCCATACCAGGTCCGAATCTGCAAGATGCTGGATGACCTGAAGGGCGGACCATTTGCCCACGCCCTCTGGCCGCCGCAGCTCATCGGGTTTGCGATCGCTGACAGCCCGGCGAAGGTCCGCGGCAGTGCTTCGCAGCACAGTGAGGGGATCTCGCTCGCCAAGGAGCTGCAGGACGGCTGTAATGTAGGCTTCAGCTTCTTCGCTTGCCCCGGAGGCTTGATTGCTGAACACGGTCATTGGTGGTCTATTCCAAAGGTTCCTTGTCTTTGCCGTTTACGGCATGCGCATCAAAAAGAAAAGTTATCCTCACGTAGCGTCGCCACCTTCCAGCACATCAACCCCACGCCAGAACGCGATGTGGTTCCTTATCTCCGCGGCCGCCTCCTTGGGCTCTGGGTAGTACCACGCCGCGTCTTGATTCTCTTCGCCTCCGACCACAATGCTGTAATAGTGAGCAGTACCTTTCCATGGGCACACGGTTGTCGTCGGGCTGGGCTTAAGATATTTCTTAACGACGGAATCAGGCGGAAAGTAGTGAGTGCCCTCAACAACAACCGTACTATCGCTGTCGGCTATGATTTCGCCTTTCCATATTGCTCTCATCTCGTGCTCATCTCCCTCGGTCGAGCGTGCCGCGGCTGATAAATACCGAGTTTTCCACCGCCCGGTAGAGTTTCGTGGCAAA
>JAPUJU010000087.1 GCA_027296025.1 bacterium | reverse complement strand
GAGGATCTGTTTGAGGGCGACATTTTTTTCCGCAAGCTCGCGATGCTCGAGCCGGAGCGTCTCGCTCGCCATTTGCAACTCCAGTGCCGCGATTTTCTGCGCCGTAACATCTCGTGTCACCGCGAGCATGCACGGCTCGCCCGCCAGATGAATCGTCCCGGCGGAAACGAGGCACGCCAGTTCCTCTCCGGATTTTGCGACGAAGTCCGCTTCGAAGTCACGGACGGAGCCATCGCGCTTCAGCTGTTCGATCATCGCCGTGCGGGCTTTCGGATCTTTCCATAAACCGATCTCGCTGACGGACCGTCCAACTATCTCCGTGCGTGAGTGACCGCTGAGGCGTTCGAATCCTTCGTTTACATCGAGCAGGCGGCCGCTGTCGATGTAGCTGATCGTAATCATGTCCGGGCTGGCGCTGAATGCTTTGCGGTAGCGCGCCTCCGACACGCGAAGCGACTCCTGCGTTTTCATGCGCTCGGTGATATCCCGGTAGTTGGCGACGATCCCCTTGATGACAGGGTGGTGAAAGAGGTTATGCGCGATGAGCTCAACGGTGCGCCACGAACCGTCCTTGTGACGCAGGACCACCTGAAGATAGATCCGTGCGCCTTCGTTGCTCATCAGCTGCTCGAGTGCGCGCGTTGCCTCCTCGGCATCGTCGGGATGGATCAGTTCGAAGGCGCTCTTACCGATGCGCTCGTCGGGCTCGTAGCCCAGCACATAACGGATCGACGGGCTCACGTAGGTCGTACGCCCCTCTTTGTCGATAATTGCAACAACGTCAAACGCGTTTTCGATCAGCGCACGGAAGGTGCTTCGCATGGACGATTCGTCGAGGGATTCGGAATCGTCCAGATTGGAATTGTCGGGGGCTTCTTCGATACTCATCGCATTACTCTTCTCAAGGTGCGATAACACATTGGCGGGTAGAATGGTAAAGAAAAGATTACGACATGTCAAGCGGACGGGGGGTCGTGGTAGAGCTGTACCGGTGCCGGTCAGCGGAAGAGGATGCGCCGCAGCACGCCGTATCCGGCCGAGCTGAGTCCGTATCGCCACGGCGAGTAGACTTTGACAAAACGCCCATAGTTCACGAGATCGCCACGGAATCGTGCCTTGAAGTCGCGGACCGGATAGGGTTTGTTCGGATTACCCGCACCACCGAAATCGAACACAGAACAGCCGTTGTTTGCGCTCCATTTGATCGCGTCCCAGAGAAGCGCCGAGTTAGCGTCGAGCCGGTCACCTTCGCGGTTGCTGGCTGCGAACCATTCGTATGAGCGTCCCTTATACACGAGCACCGCAACCGTGGCGACGTGACGGCCCTCGTATTCGGCGAGATTAATCCGAATGTGGCCGTGGGGTGAGAGCCGGCGCCAGACTTCTCGAAAGATCTCTGGCTCGAAGCACGGGGTCCGAACCCTGGAGTAGGTCTGCCGCACCAGGTCCGAGAAAATGTCGACGTGCGACTCCGTCGATGCCTGGAGAATCGTCAGTTTATCACTCGCACGCTTGATGATACGCCGGCGTTTGGCAGTGACCGCTTCCCAGACGGCTTCTTCGCCCGGAGTGAGGTCGATCAGATAGTTCAGATGGGGCACGAGACGATGTCCTTTGTGCGTCATGGCGAGCGTCATGGGCGTTGGGTCCGAGACGTTTCGCACCTCCGAGTAGACGGTGCGACTTCCCAGGGTCCCGTCGTAGGCGTCGATCAGTTTCGTAAGATGTTTTTGTATGTAGGTATGACTCAGGTCATCGGCGAGGAGAACCCCTCCATAAACGACCGACCTGGATGAAAAACGTGGAAGCAGATCTCCCATGAGCTTCGTCTGGACCGAGGCGATCATCGCGATTATACGTTCCCTCTCGATGAGAAAAAAAGTGAAAGGGACATATCGTTCGGTTTCTCGGAAGCTATCCAGGAAGTGCCGGGTGTGAAAGATGTTGGCACCGGAGGCGCGCTGGAGAAAATCGTCCCACCGATCGGCGTCGACCTTTGTGATGACTTCGATGGACATGATGCGAGTTATATAGTATGAATCAGTGGTAACGCAAGACGATTCAGGTACGTTAGCGGATCGTCGACCGGACGCGAACCTCGAGGAGAGACGAACGGTGAAACGCATTCGATCTGGCTTACTGCTCGTGGCAGTGATCATGGCTGTGGCCGGTTGTTCGAGCACCGCCACATTCACTCCGATTGCCCCCGACGTAAATCTCAAAGCGCTTCCGATGCACTACCCCGTCGATGTGTATCGGGATCAGCAACCGAGACAGGCTTTCACCGTGGTCGGCCATGTCGAGATAAAGACGGGCAAGATTGAAGACGCCATTGAGAAGTTCAGGGTACTCGCACGTGAACACGGCGCCAATGTGGTTACGGATATAGAGAAGCACTCGTCCTTCTGGCGCGGAACAAAGTTCACCGCAACGCTGGCACGGTACCGGTAAGCCCAAACTATGCCACGCCGTCTCACTCGGGTGGCAGCAGCGCGGGTCCTGTCGCCGACTACCCCCACCGTGCTCGCGAAGCTGCGGGCGGCGGCGGGCCCCATCGGCGCCATCCGCGATTACGGGACACGAGACTAGTCGCCCTTCTTGCCTTTTTGTCTTTCTCGCCGTCGTCGTCGTGACCCTTTCCTTTCTTGCCTTTCTTAGCGTCTTCACCGTCGTCACCCTTCTTGCCCTTCTTCTCATCGTCACCCTTCTTGCCTTTTTCCCCGTCGTCG
>JAPUJU010000086.1 GCA_027296025.1 bacterium | reverse complement strand
GATGTCGCCGGTAATGAGCTTCTTGTCGGCGAGGATGCAGATCGAGTCATCCGAATGGCCGGGTGTAAAGAAGATTTTCAACGTCAGATCGCCGAGAGGAAGCGTGTCTCCGTCGTCCACTCGAATCTGAGCGTCCACCGGGTTTGCCGTGTGCGCGACGACCGAGCCGCCGGTTTGCTGGTGTGCTTCGTTCACTCCCCAAGTGTGGTCCTGGTGGCCGTGAGTGATAATGATGTACTCGACTTTCGCGCCGTGCTGCTCGATGAGTGGGAGGTAGAGGTCGCGCTCGGGTGGTGGGTCGAAGAGTGCTGCGGAGCCGCCGTCCTTGTCTGCGATCAGGTAGGCGAAGTTGCGATCTCCGCCTGCATCTATCTGATGGAATATCATAAGAGTAATAGTAGTCCTTTGGGGGTGCGAATGCAAGTTGCCCCTGGGACAGGAGGCTAGTCTTTGCCGATGTCGGTGGAGTGACGCAGGCGACTGAGGCGGAGATGCTGCGCGGTCAGATCCTCCTGGTTCGAGATTTGTACGTCCGCTATCTTTCCATTCTTCATGACAGGCGTTAGACGCGGAAACACGAACGCTTTCAGCCTCGGAACGTTGAGCCCGGCGAGCCGTTCGATCATGTTGTCTTTCCACTCGGGTTTGACGTGCGAGGCGAAGCGGTCGAAAAGATCCGCAGCCCTCGGCGCATCGCCCGTTGATTTCATCACCTGAAGTTTGCCGAGGAGCTCGCCGATCCCGACCCGCACTTTTGCGGGATCATCGATCTTTACGAAGAAACGCCCGCCCTGCTCGATGACACGGATCCCGAAATCAACGTGCAGGGCACCACCATTTTCGACCAGGTACATAAGGATCAACTGGTGACCCTGGTTGTGCGCCTCGCGCACCTGGTACCCGTCGATACGGTCGTACATTGTCATCCAGCCCTGGGTGTACGAGACGTAGGCCGCTTCGACGACCGTTTGCTGTTCGTGCGCTTCGAACGCACCGATCTCGACGAGTTTCGGATCGGACATATGATAGAGTGCGATGAGGTCCGCGCGGCACTCTTCGAGCGGCGAGTACACACGCCCAATCGCCGTGCGCGGGTCCGCCTCCAAAGAACGGTCCGGCTGCCCGGACCCGTGACCGATGATCTCATGGAGGTAAACCTCCAGTGGGCGGATGACATCGATCCGATACTTGAGCTGGTTCTCTCGGTATTCCGGCAGATAGAACTCTTCGACCATTTTCTTGAAGAGTTCCATGGAGCGCGAATTTTCCACATTGAGAAACATCACGTTCTTGCTTCCGTGGTCGCGCCGGATATCGTTGTAGTTAGGCAGGTTGTAGGCCGCCGGCGACACGGGCCCAGCATCCCCCGATTCGACGATGACATTTACGACCTTTGCCACCGGTCGCTCGATCTGCTTTCGTTTGTACTTATCGGGCCACGGCATTTTCTTTTCGAAGTAAAGGACGTTGTCCGCCAGCCGGTCGACGAGCGTTGCACTCGAGGCGAAGCTCACATTGCCTTCGAAGTTTGCAATCACACCCCGCGGGTCGATGTAATGCTCGATAAACCCGTTGAGAAAATCGATCGTCGTGTCCGACTTAAGCCAGTGAATGCTGTGACGGCGGAAAAGTTTCTCGTCACCTGTTTCATAGAACTCGACGAGTGACTCGAGTGCGTTACGCTGGTCATCCGACTCGGCATGCGGAATCGCCAGGCGGAGGAAATGACAGATCGTTTCCAGTTCGCAGCCGTAGGCGCCACCGATCATGAACGATTCGGGGACGGCCTTGCCGTTTTCATTTTTGAACCGCACGTTAATCTTGTTCGCCCACTCCGAACCGAGGGCGTTGATGTCGTCGTGTGTCAAACCCGGGTCGTAGAAGTTAACGGCGCTTGTTGCAACAATGTCGGCGCCCTTTGCCTGGTTCGATTGAAGTGTCTCGTAATCGATGTCGAAAATCGTCCGATCGAGGCGCGAAAGCTTTTCGTCAAGAGTCTCGGACCCAATCTTCAGGTCCGCGCCGTTCGCCAGGGCTATCTCCGCAGCCCCTCGGAGCGACTCGCGAGTCATCGTATTGGGAAGGAATTTTGTGTGGGTGCCGTGGTGGTAGTTGCCGTGATGGATCCAGAAATACTTCGCGTAATCGTGAACCGAATCCCGCACGTCTTCGGGCATCTCCGCTGGACACGTGAAGATCGCCTCGAGCATCTGTTTGATCTCGAACGCATGCCGGTGGTTCTGCATGTACATGATTGGGTCACCGGCAATCGCTGCGCGGTAGAGATAGTACGAAAATATCTTGCTGTCGGTCGGAAGTTCTTCAAACCCGGGTGCCTCGAGACCCAGCACCATGACGTCGCGGCCGCTCGGGCCGAGACGCTCGATCTCGCCCGTCTTGGGCAATGACACAGCCTTCGACGGACCCGGGAGTCGATCGTTAGTCATCGAGCGATTCCTTCGGTGGATGGGGCGAAAGCGATCACGGACGCCTGATCGCTCGCGTGGCTTCTATCGCTAACCGTTTGGTAACAGAAACCACCCCTTTTCGCAAGGTTCATCTGGGTAGCAAAAGCCAGACCGATTCCAGACCTCGGGGATTGCAAACGAACAACTTCCTTAGTGGCAAGCGATTAGCGCGCCGTTCTGGCTACCTCTTCCCGGCGTGATTTGATAGGATAGAGTCTGTTGGAAGAGCACGATTAGCGAGTCCGAAAGTGGCGAAGAAAAAACAACCAGACAGCGAAATCGAGGCGCTCCGCGAGGAGATTCGCCTCCACAATTACCGGTACCACGTCCTGGATGATCCGGTGGCGTCGGATGCGGAATATGACCGCCTGCTCCGTCGGCTTTTCGAACTCGAGGCGGAGTATCCGGAGCTTGTGACAGCGGATTCTCCGACCGGGAAGGTGGGAGCGCCACCTCAGACCCGGTTCGATGTGGTAAAGCGAGACCAGCCGATGATGTCTCTCGACAACGTCATGAATGCGGCCGCGTTCGACGAGTGGCGGGAGCGACTCGTTCGTGAAGTAGGCGAAAAAGGCGCCGAAGATTACGTGTGCGAGCCGAAGGTGGATGGTGTCGCCGTTGAGCTCGTTTACGAAAACGGCACGCTCGTACTGGGGGCGACGCGCGGTGACGGTGTGAACGGCGAGGATATTACCGAAAACATCAAGACGGTTCGTTCCATTCCATTGAGGCTCATCGGCGAGAATTCACCCGTGCATCTCAACGTTCGCGGCGAAGTCTACATGACGAAGGAGGCCTTCGAGCGTTTGAACAGGAAGCAGGCGGATGCCGGTGAAAAGATCTACGCAAACCCAAGAAACCTGACCGCCGGCTCGCTGAAACAACTCGATCCATCGATCACGGCAAAGCGAAAGCTAACGTTCGTGGCTTAGGGTTCGGGCCGGGTGCAGGCTGCAGACGGCGCGACAGAACCGGCGTCGCAATGGGAGTTCCTGGCCGCTGTTCGGAAATGGGGGATTCGGACCAATCCGTTGTCGCGGCGATGTCGGACGGGAAATGATGTCGCCGCGTTCTACGATGAGCTTTTGAAAGGGCGCAGCAACGTACCGTACGAAATAGACGGCATCGTGATCAAGGCAAACAGATTCGATGTGCAGCGTAAAGCCGGTGTTCGTTCGCGATCACCCCGGTGGGCGATTGCGTGGAAGTTCCCAGCGGAGGAAGAGAAAACGCGAATCCTCGGCATCGACATCCAGATTGGGCGCACCGGTGCGTTGACTCCGGTGGCGCGGCTCGAACCGGTGGTCG
>JAPUJU010000085.1 GCA_027296025.1 bacterium | reverse complement strand
AAACATCTTGCCCGAACCGAACAAATCGCCGACCACGTTCATTCCGTCCATGAGCGGGCCCTCGATCACGTCGATGGGCCGATCCGCTGCGAGCCGCGCCTCTTCGACGTCGGCGTCGATGTGGTCCGTGATTCCGTGAACGAGTGCATGCGAAAGGCGTTCGTTCACCGGTGCCTTGCGCCACGAATCGTCGATCACGCGCGCTTTCCGGCCGCCCTTGACCGAGCTCGCCATCGCCAGCAGGCGTTCGGTGGCGTCCGGGCGTCGGTTGAGGACGATGTCCTCGACCGCTTCGCGCAGGTCGCCGGGAATGTCCTCGTAAACGGTGAGCTGTCCGGCGTTGACGATCCCCATGTCCATGCCCGCCTGGATCGCGTGATAGAGGAATACCGAATGGATCGCTTCGCGAATGGCGTCGTTCCCGCGGAACGAAAACGACACGTTGCTCACGCCGCCGCTGACGTGGGAGGCGGGAAATCGCGTCCGCAACTCCCGGCACGCTTCGATGAAGTTCACCGCGTAGTTATTGTGCTCTTCGATACCCGTTGCGATCGCAAAAATATTCGGATCGAAAATAATGTCCTGCGGCGGAAACCCGACGCGGTCGACAAGAATCCGATAGGACTTGTCGCAGATATCGACCTTCCGCTCAACCGTGTCCGCCTGTCCTTCTTCGTCAAAGGCCATCACGACCACGGCCGCTCCGTAGCGGCGGACCTTGCGCGCGTACTCTATGAACGCATCTTCGCCTTCCTTGAGCGAAATCGAGTTGACGATGCACTTGCCTTGAGCGCACTGGAGACCCGCTTCAATGACGCTGAACTTCGAACTGTCGATCATGATCGGCACCCGGGCAATGTCCGGCTCGGTCGCGATGTAATTCAGGAAGCGGCGCATGACCGCCTCGGAGTCGAGCATCCCTTCGTCCATGTTGACATCGATGATCTGCGCTCCGTCACGAACCTGCTGGCGGGCGATAGAGACGGCCTGTTCGTAGTCTTCCGCTTCGATGAGCTTTCGAAACTTCGCGGAACCGGTGACGTTCGTGCGTTCGCCGATATTGATGAAGTTCGAATCCGGGCGGATCTCGACGAGCTCGAGCCCGCTCAAGATCGTGAACGGCCGGGGTTCGTGCGTCTCCCTGGGCGGGAGTCCGTCAACGGCCTCGACGATCGCCCGGATATGGTCGGGAGTCGATCCGCAACACGCCCCGACAATGTTCGCGTATCCGTCCTCCACATAACCACGAACCTGCTCGGCCATGAACTCCGGCGTCTCGTCGTATCCGCCGAACTCGTTTGGAAGTCCTGCGTTCGGATGGCAACTCACGCGGAAGCGGCTGATCTTGCTCAGCTCGCTGAGAAACTGTGTCATCTCCCGGCTTCCCAGCGCACAATTAAGCCCGACAGTGAGCAGCGGCAAGTGGGAGACGGAGGCGTAGAACGCTTCCGGTGTCTGTCCGGAAAGGGTTCGTCCGCTGAGGTCGGTGATCGTCCCCGATACCATGAGCGGTACGCGCCCGCCTCGCTTCTCGAACTCTTCTTCGATGGCGAACAGCGCCGCTTTGCCGTTCAACGTGTCGAAAATCGTTTCGACGATAAGAATATCCACGCTGCCGTCCAGGAGACCGCGTGCGGCTTCTCCGTACGAGATGGCGAGTTCCTTGAACGAAATATTCCGGAAGCCCGGGTCGTTGACATCGGGGGAGATGGATGCGGTGCGGTTGGTCGGACCCATAGAACCGGCGACGAATCGCGGCTTGTCCGGCGTCTTTCGGGTGTAGTCGTCGGCGGCGCGCCGGGCGATACGGGCAGACTCGAGGTTGATCTCGTACGCGAGATCTTCCATCTGATAGTCGACGAGGCTCACGCCGGTCGCGGTGAAACTGTTTGTTTCGATGATATCGGAGCCGGCTTCGAGGTACTTGCTCTGAATTTCCTCTACGATTTGGGGTTGCGTGATGGAAAGGAGGTCGTTGTTGCCCTTGACCGGACACGGGTGGTCGGCGAAGCGCTCGCCGCGGTAGCCTTCCTCATCCAGGCCATATGCCTGGATCATCGTGCCCATGGCGCCGTCGAGCACCATGACACGCCGCGCGAGGATCTCCTCGAGCATCTGCGTCCGATCCGCAATCTCGACCGGAGCGGGGGAAGTGCGGTCGTTCATATTTCGGTTTTTGAGTTCGAAGAATCGTGGAGTGTTGGTAAAAGGCCTGGGCGCGACGCCCGAACAACGTCAACTCATATCGTATCTTAATGCCCCGATCGCGTCGGGTCAAGGGGCCGTTTGGCGCGCCTTGGGGCGAGCGGCGAGTGTCGCAAGAACGGTGCCGTGAGCGGTTGACTTTTTCTTTGTCGGGACACATTATAAACTATTACAAAACCCCACGTTAAGCTGCGGACCCCTAACCGAATAGAGGCATCCATGGAACGCACATCGGCTCGCTGTCTCCTCTTTTTCGTCACATCCGTCTTCTTGATGACCGTTACCGTGGCACCTGTCTCCGCCCGGGTGAACCCGGCAAAACCCCCGCTCAGCGCGGGCCCGTCCGGCGCGCCCGCTGCCGCCCCGACGTTCGACTGCGGGACATACAAGGGGAACGAATCCGCGACACCCTGGCTTCGTGACATGCACACCGCGCAGCAGCGCCGAATCGCGAAGGAGCGGGCGCTTCGTGGCGAGACCAGCTCGCCGGTTCCGCCGTCGCATTTTGTTTACGATGGTGTCTGGGTCGTGACCGATGACGGGACGCTGACCTTTTCCGGTTTGAATGCGTTCGATACCGATTTCGAGACGATCCGGTTTACGCCGAACGGGGCCGCGTATGACGTGAGCTCAGAGGCTGCCGCATGGGACCCGGCATTCGGAACAAACCTGTTCCTCGGTGACGACCAGAGTGTGCCGCTCGCCATCAACTTCACTTTTACGTACTACGGAGTGGGACACACGCAGGTCTACGTAAGCTCGAACGGCGCTGTCGGGCTCAGCGCAGATCCGAACCCGAGTGGATTCTTTGATAACGACGACTTCTTCAACACGGCGCCGAAAATCGCCGCTTATTTCATGGATTTGAACCCGGCAGCCAGCGGCAGTGTGCACTACCGTGCGGATCCGGACAAGAGCATTGTCACGTGGAACAATGTCGTGGAGTTCGGCACCGGCATCACGAACAGCTTGCAGCTCGTCCTCTACGATACCGGAGTTATCGACGTGCGTTTCAACGGCATCACATCGACCTCGGCGATCAACGGCTTGCCCATTGCGCACGGGACGCATCCCGGCGGCTCGGGCCCGAACCTCGAGCTCATCAGTTTTTCCGACGACCTTCCGTACACGGGGGGCGCCGGCGCGGGTATCTACGAAACCTATCAGAATCTCACGAACCCGTTGGTCAATGAAGTTGGTCTCTTTCAGTTTTTCTATACGGTGTGGCCGGACAAGTTCTTTCAGCTTATTTTCTTTACGAACTTTGTCCAGACCATGGGCGGCTTCGCGAACGAACGCAATCTCAGCAACAACGCGACCGGGATCGGCCTCCCTATCTTCGATCAGGGTGCGATCTACGGGAGCAGCGGTGTCCTCGAAAGCCGCTGCAACATGAACAGGCTGGCAGTATGGAACCCCGACCCCACGTTTCGTTTCTTTTCGAACGGCAATAACTTTCTGACAATTATGGGTCAGGAGGCGGGGCATCGCTGGGGAGCGTTCGTGACCTTCCAGGACTCCTTGGGTTCGAACAGCAATCTGATACTCGGACGTTCGAATGCGCACTGGAGCTACTACGTCGACGTCGATCATTCGTCGCTCGAAGGAGGGAACTGGGAACTGATCGCCCCGACTGTTTACTTCTGCCCGACAAAAGTCGACCATTTCGGCCAGATCGATGAGTACACATTCGGACTGCGCACGCCCGAAGAAGTGGCGACAACGTTCTATATTGGGAGCCCGTCAAACGATCAGCCAGGGGCCCGTTCCGTCGGGACACCCGTCCAAAACGCCGGTGCCTCGTGAAGACCTGTAGACGTCTCTATAGATGAAATTATCGCGGCTTAAGGAGTGAGGATTCATGCCGAACGACCGGACAAGGTCTTTTGTCAGGCGTTTATCTTTCTGCTCAGCAATGGTTCAACCGCATCGATGGCCGAACTCGACAAGATCGCCGGGTTTCG
>JAPUJU010000084.1 GCA_027296025.1 bacterium | reverse complement strand
TTGTCCGCCCAGTCCACCGCATCGTCGATAATTTCGTTGATCTCTCTGGCCATCTTTTCGATGTCCGTGGCTGTCATTTCCCCGCTGTCGATCAGATGTTTTTCCATTCGGTCGATCGGGTCCTTTTTTGCCCACTCTTCGAAGAGGCCCTTCGGCACATAGCCCGCGTCGTCGTGGGCCGAGTGTCCCGTCATACGGAACGTTTTATATTCAACGAGGCGCGGGCCCTTTCCAGAACGCGCATCATCGACGGCTCGCTTCGCCGATTCGTATACAGCCAGTATGTCGTTGCCGTCGATGATTTCCGCCGGCATCGCGTAGCCTTTCGCGCGCTCCGCGACGTCCTTCGTCGGCATCTGCAGTTTCATCGGTGTCGAGTAGGCGTATTCGTTGTTGTTGATGAAAAAGACGATCGGGAGTTTGTGCACACATGCAAAGTTCACACCCTCGTGCCAGTCGCCGCGGCTCGTTGCGCCTTCACCGTTGTAGCAGAACGCTACCCGGTCCTCACCCCGGTTCTTGAATGTCAACGCCGCTCCGGCCGCAACGGGAACGTTGTCGCCGAGGTGACTGACGAAAGCGATAATGTTGTGTTTGAGATCGCCCATGTGCATGTTGCCGTCTTTTCCCTTCGTAACACCCGCCGCCCGCCCCATGTACTGCGCTAGAATGCGGCGTGCCGATACGCCACGGATCAGAAAGATTCCCATGTCGCGATGCGTTGGTGTCACGACGTCGTTTTCCCTCATGAGAATCGATGTGCCGACGCTGATCGCTTCCTGCCCACGGCCGACATAGACTCCGCCGACGATCTTGCCTTGACGGTAGAGGACCTTTTCGATACGGTACTCTATGTCGCGCGAAAATTTCATGTAGTAGAGAAGTTTTCGTTTGGTTTCCACGGACACATTCGTTCCTGCATTGTTTCGCTCTTTGACCGTTTTTCTTTCGATCATGTCTGTCCTCCCTCCTGGGGGGCGTAAACGTCTTGATTGATCTTGTGTGGATCCGGGAACGGGCCATCTAACACTTCGTCGACCTCGCGGTTAATTTCCGCCGCAACCTCTTCCTCGAGTGCATCGAGGTCGGCCTTCGTTGCCAGTTTCTCTTCGAGTACGAACCGTGTGTATGCATCCAGAGGATCCTTCTTTTCCCACTCGGTTCGTATTTTCGCCAGAACATATCCGGCCGGATCGTGTTCGGCATGGCCCTTGCGCCGGAATGTTTTGGATTCGAGCAGGACCGGTCCGTCACCCGCCACACACATTTCACGGGCGCGCCTGGTGACGTCGTACGCCGCCAGAATGTTGTTACCATCGAACTTTTCCCCGTAGCATCCGTATGCTTCGGCCTTCGTCACCAGGTCCTTTACGGAGAACTGCATCGACGTATGCGTCGAGTAGGCGTACTGATTGTGCTCCATGACGAGAATGAACGGCACCTTCTGCACCGCGGCGAAGTTGACGCCCTCGTGAAAATCCGTGGTGCTCGTACCGCCGTCGCCGATGTACGTCAGAGCGACGTTGGGCTGCTTCCTTATTTTCATCGTCATCGCCACACCCATCATAACCGGGATCAGGGTTCCGAGCATGCTGATGCATCCAATGAGACCCTTGGCCGGATCGCCGAAATGCGCCGTGCCGTCTTTGCCCTGCGTCGGGCTGCACGCGCGCGCTGTGTACTGCGACACGAAGTCTTTGACGGACACGCCACGCACAAGATAGGACCCGAGGTTCCGGATCATCGGGGCAAGGGCGTCGCCGTCTTTCAGCGCATAAGCAGTTCCGACGGACGTCGCCTCCTGGCCGAGGCTCGAGTACAGTCCGCCGACGATCTTGGCCTGGCGGTAGAGGATGCTGAGTTTATCCTCGATGCGCCGGTTCATCAATATGTACCGATACAGTTCCATCATCTGCCCGTCGGTGAGGTCGAGCCCTTTTGGAGCCGTGATCCGGTATGGCTTAGATGTGGATCGCTTCACCGTAGACACTATGTGCTGCCTCCATCATCGCTTCCGAAAGCGTCGGGTGTGCATGGACGGTTTTCGCAATCTCTTTGACCGTCGTTTCTAGTTTCATACCCAGGCAGGCTTCCGCGATGAGCTCTGTTGCCTTTGGCCCGATAATGTGGACGCCCAGTACTTCATCGTACGCTTCGTCCCCGACTATCTTGATAAACCCGTTCGTTTCTCCGAGGATCATCGCTTTCGCGATGGCAGAGAAGGGGAACTGCCCGACCTTTACCGAGTATCCCGCGTCTTTGGCTTTTTGTTCGGTGAGCCCGACGCTGGCAACCTCCGGGCTGCAGTACGTGCAGTTCGGGACCTTGTCATAATTAACGGGATGCGCCTCCCGGCCCGCAATATGATCGACGGCGAGAATGCCCTCGGCCGATGCGACGTGCGCGAGCCACGGTGTGCGAACAATGTCGCCGATCGCGTAGATACCCGGCACGTTCGTCTGCATGAACTCGTTTACGTGAACGTAGCCGCGTTCGTCCGCCTTCACACCTGCCTTGTCCAGCCCGACGTCGGCGGTGACCGCGCTGCGTCCTACCGACAGCAGGACCTTCTCGACCGAGATCTCCTCTTCTTTTCCGGACGTGGTGACGGTCAGCTTCGCGGTGGTTTTTGTCGCCTTGACCTTTTTGACCTCGCACGATGTACGAACGACAATCCCTTTCTTGCGAAATGCCTTGTCGAGGGCCTTCGAGATTTCCTCGTCTTCGATCGGCACGATGCGCGGCAGCACTTCGATCACCTGAACTTCGGTGCCGAACGAGTTGAAGATCGAGGCGAACTCAACGCCGACGGCGCCTGCGCCGATGACGGCAAGACTCTTCGGAATCTGCTCGTATTCCAGGATGCTGTCGCTGTCGAGAATCGTCTTATGGTCCGGCTTGATGTGCGGAAGACTCGAAGGAACCGAGCCGGTTGCCAGGATGATTGCGTCGCCGCGAATCGTTTCCTCGCCCTCGCCACTGGTGATGCGAACCGTATTTGCGTCGACGAGCGACCCGGTGCCGGTGAAGACCTCGACTTTTCGTTTTTTCATCAGAAACCGAACGCCTTTCGCAAACTTGTCGACGATTCCAGATTTGTGTTTGTGAACCGCCTGAAAGTCCACCGTAATCCCTTCGGCGTGGATGCCCTGATCACCGGCGTGTGTAAACTCGTCGTAAAGGTGCGCCGTATGCAGCAACGCTTTTGTGGGGATGCATCCGCGGTGGAGACACGTTCCTCCAAGGAACGGGTCCTTTTCAATGATTGCTGTTTTGAGGCCAAGTATTCCGGCGCGCACCGCGGCGACGTATCCGCCGGGGCCGCTCCCGATAATGACGACCTGGAACTCTTTCAAGCGGAACTCCCTTCTATCCCATATCTAACTCGCATACTGGGCAGTCGAATCCGATGCCGGGACCGATTGTTTTCCCGCCGGGACCGAGCATTCGTGAGTAGTTGACCTGGAGATGAGCTACGAAAGACACATCTATGAAGCCCGAGAAGCATCTGTATTGTAACGAACGGGGAGCGAAGGTTCAAGTTGGAAGTGCGCGCGGGTTAACTCGTTGTTGCGTTGGTGGTTGAGGTTCTTGCGGCCGGTTTCAAAGCGATGTCCGTGTCGTGACTACCGGAGCGAGGATGCCTGTCGGACACCCGAAGCAGAAACCATGCAAGTACTTGAATAAAAGCCGGTTGACAGTTTCCGCCGGATCAATTAGTTGTTGGGTCGGGAAACGGCTCCCCCCCCGAGACGAAATGAAACCAGGAAACGTGGAAGGCTGGTATCGGTTATGTCATCCGAAAACTGGGCATTGATTCTGGGAGCTTCCAGCGGGTTCGGCGCAGCAACAGCGCGGACACTCGCGAAGGCCGGCTTTGGCATCTTCGGCGTTCACCTCGATCGGCGCGCTACGCTGGGGTTGGTCGAGGACCTCAAGAAAGAAATCGAAGCGTCCGGTCAGGAAGCTTTGTTCTTCAACGTGAATGCGTCGAGTGACGAGAAGCGCGCAGAAGTGATCGGGGCCATCAAAGAGAAACTGGGAAGCAAGAGCCCGCCGATACGAGTTCTAATGCACTCGCTCGCGTTCGGGACACTCAAGCCGTTTATCGGTGGGAAAGACGAAGCCATCAATAAGGCGCAAATGGATATGACGCTCGACGTCATGGCGCACTCGCTCGTCTACTGGACACGGGACCTGGTTCGAGAAGATCTCCTCGGAGAAGGGACGCGTATCATTGCAATGACCAGCTCCGGCGGTGAGCGTGTGTTCCCGTACTATGGAGCCATATCAGCGGCGAAGGCCGCGCTCGAATCGCACATCCGTCAGTTATCGATGGAGCTGATTTCGAAGGGCATCAGCGCAAACTCGATTCGCGCGGGTGTTACCGACACACCGGCGCTGAGAAAAATCCCCGGCAACGAACGCATGATCGAAGAGGCGACGCGTCGCAATCCAGGCGGGCGTCTGACGAAGCCGGAAGATGTGGCCGAGGCGATTCGCGCGCTGGCGTTGTCGGGGTGTCACTGGATGACGGGGAACGTGATCGGCGTCGACGGCGGGGAAAACATCGTCGAGTAGTTTGAAGATCCTTTAGGAGTACGTCGCCGGGCTCTCACCAATCGCGACAATGCTGCACGCCTCGATCGTGTTGAGCCCCAGTTCGGCGGCTTTCGCCAGAACCTCATCGCTCTCCGTTCCCGGATTCAGAAACAGCTCAGCCGTTCCTTTGGCCGCAATGTCTGGCAGAACCTGCAACGTGACGGCAGGGGGCAGATAAACTGACACCCGATCGAGCTTATCGGGGATGTCCGTTACCGACTTGAAGGCGGCGAGTTCCTCGATGGTTGCCTCACGCAGATTTACGGGAAAAACAGTGTGTCCCTGGTTCACGTAGGCACGAACCGCTTTGTTGCCGAACTTCTCGCGGTTTGTTGATGCTCCGATTATCGCGACGTTCATTTCATTGTCCTGCAATGTATTAGCCTGACTCCACCCCTTCTTGACCCCGGTTTTTTCATACTACGTTCCAACTTGTTCCAGATCCAGCTTTTCCGGGCCGGGGTGTTCGAATCGCCCCGGCGACGTGTTTTTTGTAGTTACTGTCGCAGGGCAGGGGCGGCGCGGACGTGATGCCGCGCCGGGTGAACGTTACGTTAACGCTCATCCACTTACACGGACTGCCGGGTTTTCCAAAGAAAATTCTGATCGGTGACTAGAATCTGGTGGGCGATAAGGGACTCGCCGACAGACTGGTCTCGATGTCGCCGCCGTCGATCGACGACGACAGGTAAACTTCCCGGATTCCGAACTGCAACGCATCGGCTCGGCTCGGGAACCAGATGTCGAGGCGGTTTCGCCACCTCTCGTTCATCGTGTCTTCGAGAAGGAACGAACCCACGCCGGATACATGGACCGGGTCGCCAAACGAAAACGGTGCCCCTTCCGTGTACCGGGAGATCAGGTCACGCGAGAGAGCGAGGATCCCGTTGCGCGTCCGGGTGTTGGATGCGGTCGTAAAGGGTGTGTCGTCACATTCCCAGATCGAGCTCGAATAGCCGGTGGCGACTACCTTGACCGTGACCCGTGAGCCTTGCTCGATGGCATAACCGGCGTTCAGGAGCAGCTCTGTCATTTCGGCTTGCTCCGCAAGAAGGGCGCTCAACGACTTCTGGAGAAAACTCGACTCGGCGGCAGACGCCATGCTCAACCCCCGGTACGCCCGCTTCTGGTTCACGTAGCGCGAGTGCTCCATCAGGTAGAGCACCGACGGGGTGAAAACGATCGCGCCGACAACAGCACTGAAGACGATGCGGCTGGGAGTGAGGCTTCTGCGGGCACGGCATGCCCACATCGCCGTCCTGTCCGGGCCCTTGCGGAATGCCAGCATCACCGTCATCCACATCGAATAACAACGGATAATGATCCGATTGAGGAACCATATAATATGCTGATTCATCGATTTCGCTCCCAACAAAAAAACCAACTGAAAGGTTGGCCTTAGTTCAGTGTGAGCCCATTCCGGCTTTCGCCAAGTTCGAAGCCCTATTTAGTGGTTAAAGTATATAAGCCGAGTCCGGCGCCCGTCAATCGAAAAAGAGCGTCAAACGGGCCAGCGGAAAGCTAAGTAATTAAAACATAACTGGTTGGCTCTAGTGCTTGTGGCCCTCGTGGCCGGTAATATCCGGGGTCTGACCGAGGGTGTATTTGGGCGAGGGCTTCTCGCCGTAGGCGTCCAGGAGGAACACCTCGGTGATGCTGCCGGGATAGTCCATATACACGGGGAGCCCTGTGTCGAGATCGAGATATCCCCAGAAAGGTGGCGAGTTCGTGATGGTGAACTGGACCCTCGCACAGATCCGTGGGCCGTTCGGCGTCTTGAACTCGATTTCGCTCTCCACGAAGGCACTCACCCCGCTGAACATGAAGTCCGACGGAAACACGGCCGTGAAGTCGAGCATCCCCTGATCCGCACGGACAACACCGTTCAGAAAGGCGATCTGATTGTCTATCACGTAATTCTGGTAGAAAAACGCGACGCCGTTCACCTGCTTCTTCGACGGGAAGCTGTTTCCGTCGATAGTGATGTCGCCATTGAACACGTCGCCCTCGACCCAGATCTCTCCGACGATTGCCTGTCCCTCCCTTTCGCCCTCGTATCGAAAGCGCTTTGCGCGGAAGGTCTCTCGGTCAATCTCAGTCCTGCACGAGAGGATCTGCTTGAAATCCGCCGTCTGGGTCTTGTTGTCCGAATGGAATATGAGGGCGTCCTGAGTTTGCTCGATCGTGATCACCGATTTTCCAGCTTCATGCTGGCCGACATAGATCAGGTACGTTGCCTGTTTTGGATACTCGACGGCAGATCCGGGAGTGGCAGAAAGCAAGGCCAACGCGGTCGCGCTAAAGAATAGTTTCCACATATGAGATGGCTCCTGTCGATGGGTCAATGAAAAGTGGAGATTTGGTATTGAACACCGCAACGGGCTGTACGTTCACTCACGCCGAGCACCATATTAGTAACTTGTTGCCATGACTTCGATTGGTCTACCTGTTTCACGCGGGTGAGCCGCGAGGCACCTCAGGTCGAATTTTCGGCACCGGGATTGCTCTTACTTGGAATTGGTGCATGCAGGGTAGAAACAAGTATCCGCCATTTGAGGCAGATTTTCTACTCAAAAAGAACACGGCACAGCGAGATACGAGTGGCGCAGACAATTTTCATCATCAGCATCAGCTTTCTCGCGTACACGTACGCTGTCTATCCGTTGATCATTCTCGGGTGGCGCATTTTCGCGCCACGCCGCGTCGAGGCGCGGTACTCTCACAGGCCTGTGTCGGTGGTGCTGGTTGTCAGGAACGATGAGGATTTCATTGAGGAGCGGCTCCGAAACATCCTCAGCCAGGACTACCCGCGCGATCTGCTCGAGGTGGTCCTGGTGCCGGACGGGACGACCGATCGGACGCTGGAGGTCGCCCGATCCACTGGAGGTTCGCGAGTACGTATCCTCGAGACCGGCCCGATCGCCGGCCGCGCGGACGCGATCAATCGGGGTGTTGCTGCTGCCGCGAACGACATCGTTGTGTTCGGGGAGGTGCGTCAGCGATTCGGTGAGAGCGCCATCGCGGAATTGACGGCGATGTTTCACGACCGCGCCGTGGGTGCCGTCAGCGGTCAACTGATCGTACGCCTGGGATCCGACAGCGACATGCGCGAGGGTGTCGGGGCTTACTGGAAATACGAACGGGCCCTTCGAAGTCTGGAAAGCCGGGTGGATTCGGTTGTTGGCGCCACTCGGGCCATCTACGCGATTCGTCGCGAACTCTTCTCTCCGATTCCCGCCGCGACAATAATTGACAATTTTCTGATCCCGATGCGAGTGATCCTTCGCGGGTACCGAGTCATTTTTGTGCCCCGCGCGAAAGCGTATGACTGGCGAGCCGAGAGCCGCACCCGGGAGTTTCGACGCAAGGCCCGAACGCTCGCCGGGCATTTCCAGGTGATCGTTTCTGAACGGTCGCTCCTCGATCCGCGGCTCAATCCTGTCTTTCTTCAGATGGTTTCGCACCGGTTGACCCGACTGTTCGTCCCATACTTTCTCGTTGCCGCTCTGGTTTCCAACGCATTTCTCTTCGACCCGTTCTACCGGGTGACGTTGTTCATCCAGCTTCTGTTTTACGGAACGATCCTGCTGGCCTTCACACCGCTCGCTTCGTCGAGGGTAGCGGGTTTGATACGCGCCGTCCGGACGTTCGCCGTCCTGAACGCTGCCGCGGTGATGGGTCTGTGGGTGTACCTCTTGCGACCGGCACAGAACGACACTCAGCGGCGAAAGCGGTGAGAGCTAGCTTCCGGCCGCCACCCGTTCGAGGTAGCGCAACGTGAGATCGACGCCGTACCCGGTGGCCCCCTTGGAGTGGTAGGGCACCGATCCTCTCTCACTCCAGAACGTTCCTGCAATGTCGACATGCACCCACGGGGTCCCATCGACGAACTCGCCGAGTAATGCGGCGGCCGTTATGCTGGCGCCGTCTCTGCCGGAGTAGTTCTTGTAATCGGAGATGTCGCCCTTGACCATTTCGGAGAACCGGCGGTCGAGGGGGAGTTGCCAGACCGGTTCGCCAGACTGCTCGCCCGCCCGCAGTAAAAGATCCATGTTGGACTGGCTGTTACCCATGATGCCGGCGATTCGAGTCCCGAGCGCGACGACGACAGCGCCGGTGAGTGTGGCGTAGTCGATAATCACATCCGGGCTGAACTCACCCGCGTAGGCAAGCGCGTCGGCCAGAATCACGCGTCCCTCCGCGTCCGTCGAAAGGATCTCGATCGTTTTGCCCGAATAGGTGGTTATAATGTCGCCGGGCCGGAACGAAAGCCCGTCGAGGAGATTCTCGACGCAGGGGATCAGGCCGACGATTTCGACGGGCAGTTTCAGTTTTGCCGCTGCCGCGATAGAGCACGCGACAACCGCGCCGCCCGCCATGTCGCCCTTCATCTCATTCATGTTGCTCCAGGGTTTTATCGAAATTCCGCCGGAATCGAACGTGACGGCTTTGCCGACCAGGCAGACTTTCGGCAGCTTTGATTTTCCCTTGTTGTAATGCATCTCGATGAACCGCTGTTCGTGATGGCTTCCCCTGCCGACATCGATTACAGCTCCCATTCCGAGCTTCGCGATGTCTTTGGGTTTGAGGATCCGGCACGTGACGCCGGCCTCCTTCGCCAGAGAGCTGGCTTCCTCCGCCATGCGCGCCGGTGTCATCTTGTTGGCGGGCTGGTTTACGAGGTCGCGGACTTTCTCGATGTATTCGACGACAACCTTGCAGTGCCGGATCGTATCCGTAGCGTTTTTTGCGTCGGTCATGAAGACGAGCTTCCTGACGGTGTTCGGCTTACTTTTCTTTGCCTTGATGGCAAAACTGTACTGTGCGAGAGAGAAGCCCTTGATAAACGAATGAAGGTACTCGTCGACGATGTTTTCGATCGCGTCGTGAAAAAGGATGTGCGCGGAGGAGAAGCGGTGACGTTTGAGAAGCTTCGATGCGGCTCCCCCGGCATCGGCGGATTGTTCGTAATCGAACTCTTTCCGTGGACCGAGTCCGAGCAGCAACACATGCGCCGGGCCCTTCGGAACGCTGAGCCGCAGCAGCAGCGTTTCTCCAGCGTCGGCTTTGAAGTGGTTGTCCTTGAGTGTATCGCTTACCGCCGACCGGCAGAGGGCGTCGAGCTTTTTGGCCGAGCTCAACAGTCGGGTCTCACCCTTGAACAACGGAACTACGATAACCTCCTCTTTGCCGGTAAACTTCGGGGATTGTCGTACAATGCTCCTGATCATGTGCGCTCCTGGGGAAAACAGATCAGCGCGTCAAGCGGTAGCGATTTGCTTATCGCGAAAGAAGTACAGTGCGCCCGTCGGGCAGATTCGGATACACAGCGAGCAATTGTCACACAGTTGTTCCGTGAGCTCAAGCGCCAACGAATCCATGATCAGCGCAAGGGTATGGCAGGACGATGTACAGGCTGCGCAGCTGACGCATCGGGCGTAATTGATTTTCAATCGGCACGGATCGGCCACAACATTTTTTGAGCTTTCCATAATACTCCGGGTGTCATTCGGAAAACTGTGCCGAACACTTCCGTGTAGTCAATTATTTGACCCGGCCGTGCCTTTACGAATTGGGCGAGCCCTTTGACGACTGCATTCAGCTGCTTGTCATCGAGCAAAAAGAAAAGCTCGCGCAGCATCGCGAATCGTTGAATCAGATAACCGTTTCTATCGTGCCACGCCTTATCGTATCGCCGCAAGAATTCTTTGCCGGTATCGCCGGAAGAAAAAGCGTCGCGTAGGACTTTGTGAGCCTCTTCAGCTCCCTCGAGCGCATTCATGATGCCGCCCCCTGAGAACGGATTGTTCTGGCGTGCCGCCTCGCCGACCAGCAGGACGCCTTCGTCGACCATGGTTTTCAGCGGTTTCGTACCGGATATCCCGCCCGCAACGAGTTTTCCGGCGCGAGCGCGCGGGTACCGGTCGCGAATAAACCTGTCCAGGTATTCTCGGGCCGTCCCGTTCTTCGCCTTACCGGGATGAATACCGAGTCCGACACTTGCCCGTCCCTCACCTTTTGGGAAAACCCACGCGTATCCACCCGGCGCGTACCGAGCCGTCAGGTGAAGCTCTATCGTATCACGTGGAAAGTCGTCACATTCCAGGATGTACTCGACGCCCGAGTGAATCTGGCGGGGCTTAAGATGTTGGGTAAGGTTTGCCCAGCGGCCTACGAAACTTTCAATGCCGTCGGAGCCGACGGTGACGGTCGCGCGGATCTCGTAGGCGGTCCGTGTTGCGTGATTGTGAACCCTGACGCCATCGACGCGTTTCTTCTCGAA
Organism: bacterium; assembly: GCA_027296025.1. Taxonomy (GTDB): domain Bacteria; phylum Krumholzibacteriota; class Krumholzibacteriia; order WVZY01; family WVZY01; genus JAPUJU01. The sequence goes on along the minus strand of JAPUJU010000084.1, from coordinate 435 downwards.
TATCAACCCTGTGACTTCATGGTGCGTCCTCACGTCGGCGCCCCAGTTAGCGGCCTGATCGGCGAGCGCCTGGTCGAAACCGTCCCTGCGAATCATGAGCCCGACTCCGGGTAGCTGTTTTTCTACATACGTGCGGTCGGGCGCGACCATTCGGGCGGCGTTGATGTCGCCGGTGACCCAGCGTTCATCGACGGGTATGAAGTTCGAGATTTCATCGCGGCTGCCCGCTGCCTCGCCGCAGCGGACCGGCACACCAACGAGCGGGCGTTTCTCGAGCACGATAACGTCGAGGCCGTCTCTGGCAAGTCGCCCCGCAAGAAGCCCGCCCGCCGGTCCGCATCCGACAACCGCAACGTCAACTTTCTTCGTTGACCTACGGATGGAGGCGATCTTCTCTGTCATGGTTGGGTGTCGTTTATCAAAAAAACCATGAGA
>JAPUJU010000083.1 GCA_027296025.1 bacterium | reverse complement strand
GAGCAGCGTGCCGGCCGTCTGCATCTGTGCGAGACGGAGCACACCGGTCGTCGTCTCCTCAGAGACGCCCGCCATGTTTTCTGCAACGGTATTCCAACGCTTCGGGTTCCTGATCAGCTCCTCCCGAAGCAGCGTAACGATCGAACCCCACTCTTCCGAGTCGTTTTCCGGATCGTACTCCGGCACGGCACCGGCATCCTCAAACTCCTTTCCCTTATGAATCAAGAGCGTTGCATCGCCACCGTCGTCCACGATCAGGTTCGGTCCGGAACCGTCCGGCCACATCAGTGCTTCACTCGTGCACCACCAGTATTCGTCGAGTGTCTCGCCCTTCCACGCGAATATGGGAATCCCGCGCGGGTTTTCCACCGTGCCGCTCGGACCGACCGCAACTGCGGCTGCCGCATGATCCTGTGTGGAAAAAATGTTGCAGCTCGCCCAGCGCACGTCCGCGCCGAGTTCTGTGAGCGTCTCCATGAGCACGGCCGTCTGCACGGTCATATGGAGGCTGCCCATAATCTTCCTTCCAGAGAGTGGTTTTGAGCCCGCGTACTTCTCGCGTACAGACATCAGGCCCGGCATTTCGTGTTCGGCAAGCTCGATCTCTTTGCGCCCCAACTCTGAGAGCGCGAGCTCCTTGATCTTGAAAGGTTCGCGACCTGCCTTTTTCGCGAGGTCGAACGGGTGTACACCACTGTTGATCATCGTACTCATCAGTTATTTCTCCCTTTTCTTCGCCGATACGGCAAACAGTTCAGGTCCTTTTGCTTCTGGCGCCGGCGGCAGGGCAACGAAATGCGTCTCGCCGAAACCGGCATCGCTCAGATAACGTTCGATCTTCTCTCTCGAAAAGCCCATCCACACGTGTCCCATCTCCTGCCGGTATTCCGCGCGGTCGTGTGGCAGCATGTCGACAATCAGAATCCTGCCTCCCGGCTTTGTTGCCCTTGACGCCTCTGCGATCGCTGCTTCCGGGCATTCGAGGTGATGCAGCACGAGCATCAGTGTCGCCATATCCAATACTGCATCGTCAATCGGAAGCGCCGTGAGTTCACCCGGGCGCAGTTCCACATTGTCGAAACGTCGCAGACGCGCCGAGGCGGCCGCGATCATCGCGTCGGAGGAATCCACTCCGATCAACGTGCGAACAAACGGCGCCAGCGTTTCGATGACCGTCCCTGTACCACAACCAAGATCGCCGACAACACTCGCGCCCGGCATGAGCGCCATCAACGCCGCGAGATGGAACGTGCTTCCGAAGAGATCGTCGCGAAGTGAGTCCCAACCGGCGCCGCTGGCGTCAAAAAATTCCTGTGAGCGGCTGCGTCGCCTCGCCAGCACACTCTCGAGTCGTCGTCGATCGGACTGGCACCAAGACGTTTCGAGCACCTCGTCGCGTGTAAGCTCCCAGAGCTTCTGCGCGCTCTCACCGAGGCCATCCCCTGTCGCACGGTACAAACGCCGGGGGCCATCGGGGCGGGACTCAACCCAGCCGCGATCCCCAAGCGTTTTCAGGTGCCGGCTTACCGTGGATTGCGGAAGCTGCATCACGGCACAGAGATCCGACACGGTCAACTCGCGGTCCTCGAGCAGGAACAGGAGCCGACAACGGTACGGATCCGACAGAGCCGCCATGTGGTCAAGTATCTGTCGTTCTTTGAGTTGCATATCTATCCGACCATCCGGATATAAGGATACAACACGTTCTGCAATTATGCAAGCGGATTTTTGGGCGGAGGAACCACTTTTCGAGGACGGGATTATTTCCCGGCAAAATCCCCGGTCCGGCAAAAGCACGAGGCCTTCAGCCTGGTGTCCGACCGCGTCCAGGCACCCCTGAATCGCGAGTCACACTCGGACGCTTCGGCGGTCTCGCCCTGGCGTCGTAGTGATTCGGCCAGACCATGGAGTGCCCAGCCGTTTTTCGGGTGGCGTTTCAAATCAGCCCGGTACACCTCTTCCGCTTCTTCCACATGACCCTGTTCGAGAAGCAATGCGCCCAGGGCGTGTCGCACCGGCTGCATCCAGCCCCAGGGTTCGTCATAATTGAGCCGGTCGTCGAGTCGCACGGCTTCGCGGAGAATTCTGAACGCGGTGTCAAAATCGCCGCGACGATACTCCACCTCACCCATCGCCATCGCAATCGCGATGCGAAGAATGTCTTCACACGTGTTGTTAAAGAGAACTCGTGACTCCGGAACCCCCGCCGCGACGACCTGCAGCCGCTCGAGTTCGGCCCGCGCCTCATCCACGCGATTCAGCGTTGCGTAGGAGAGGGTTCGCGCGTAATGCCAGATGGCCCGTGTGTACGGCTGGTTCTCTGGAGGTTCCCGGACTTTCAGAATGTCTTTCCAGCGACCGAACCTCACCTGCACATGCAGCGGTGTCGGGATAAACGCCTCGACAAAGTCCGGCCACGCCTCCAGCAGCTCGCCTGGAATCTCGCGCACAAGCTGCTCGGCCGCTCTCATGGCGAGTTTTCGCTGGCCATCGAACATCGCCCCATACACAACAAAATGGTAATTGTGCACCCGATAGAGTGTGAAAAAGTTCATCTTGCCCTCACGCTTGACAAATCGTTCATCGGCCTCGATTGCTGTGAGGTTTGTTTCGATCGTGTTTTCGTAATCCCCCATCAGAACGTAAATGTGCGACGGCATGTGGACGAGATGGCCAGCGTCCGGGACGCGGTTGCGGAGTCGGTGCGCCGCATCGAGAGCGGCGTCCGCTGTGGGGGACGGTTCCATCGTATGGATATACAAATGACACAGGGCGGGATTATCCGGCCAGCGCTCGAGCGATGTCTCCAGGACCTGCCGGAGTTTGGACGTGCCCGGAGCCGGCTTTCCGTTTCGTGCCCAGAGGTGCCATGGGCGAAGCTGCATGATTGCTTCCGCATAGAGCGCAGCAACATCTGCATCATCCGGATGCCGTTCGTAAACGCCCTGCATGGCATCTGCGTAGAGCGTATCGAGTGGCGCTCGATCTTCTCGATCCTCAGGAATCGGCCACTCGTAGCGCTTTGCCAGGGCGTCGATGAGGTCCCGCTCGACGCCTGATACTCCGTCTTTGCGCGCGATCGCCGCTTCAATAGACTCGTAAGCGCGCTTCGACGCCTCGCTTTCCATCACCGGGTTGTTGTAGTTAGGGCCGAGAGCGTACGCGATTCCCCAGTACGCCATCGCAAAATCGGGCTCAAGCTCCGTGGCCTTTTCAAAACACCGCACGGCCTCCTCGTGATTGAAACCGTACGCCTGAAGCAGCCCCCTCTGAAACCATCGGTCCGCCTCGGGTACCGACGAGGTAACGGTGCGCTGGTAGTTTCCCAGATTGAAGTAGGGTTCCGATACCTTCGCATGCAGCTGCCCGCTCGTGACCACCAACGCGGCCACGGTCCATAGTATCCCGAAAGTGCGTTGCATGGACTTATCGTTTCTTGATGAACGTCCCGTCGCGGAGTTCGTTGTACGCCTTCTGCAGCTCTGTGTTCGTATTCATGACAATCGGGCCACGCCAGGCAACCGGTTCCTCGAGAGGCTTTCCGGACACAAGCAGAAAGCGGATGCCTCGCTCGCCCGCCTGGACCACCACCTCATCACCGCTGTCAAACAGTACGAGCGAATGATTCCCAATGTCGTCCAGAAACGTATTCCCGTCCGGCTCCAGTTCGGTCTGTACCGGGCGGGGAGAGGATGCGTCGCTAAAACTCCCCGATCCTTCGAAGACATAGGCAAACGCATGACGGGATGTCTCGACCGTCAGCTTCTTGCGATGTCCAGGCGGAACGGACACGTCAAGGTACCGCGGATCCGCCGCAACGCCATCGACCGGCCCGGTCACTCCCCAGAACGTCCCGCACACCACGCGAACGCTCGTCCCGTCATCATCCGTGACCACCGGGATATCTTTCGACGAGACGTCCTGATAACGAGGTGTTGTCATCTTGAGCGACGAGGGGAGGTTTGCCCACAACTGGAAACCGTGCATCCGCCCGACCTCGTCTCCCTTCGGCATCTCCTGATGCAGGATTCCGCTACCCGCGGTCATCCACTGAACGTCGCCGGCACCCAGCGCCCCCCCGTTTCCAAGGCTGTCGTTGTGATTCACCGTGCCTGCGAGCACGTACGTGATCGTCTCGATTCCCCGGTGCGGGTGCCACGGAAAGCCTGCAAGATAATCCTTCGGATTTTCGTTTCGAAAATCGTCCAGCAGGAGAAACGGGTCGTAGTCGCCCGTTTGCCCGAAACCGAACGCACGCCTCAGGTGGACCCCGGCGCCTTCCAGAGTCGGTTGCGATTCGCTGATTCGTTTGATTGGTCGTATCGACATGTCTCCTCCACAAATGCCCCTCGATACCGAGCCGTGAGCCCGTCATCTGGATATGTGTGAGCGACTCGAAGTCGCTGACTAGTTCAAGGCGCGGTCTTCGTCTCCGGTCGGCAGAGATTCCAGAAACAGAAACCACACGTTATAGTTCCGCACGTTGTTTTCGAGCCCCTTGATACCGTGCCCCTGGCCTTCGAACTCGATCAGCTCGACTCCCTTTCCGTGCTCGCGAAGGGACGCCGCCATCGCGCGGCTGCCTTCGATCGGAACGCGGCTGTCGTTCGTGCCATGCGTCAGGAGCAGTTTCCCGCGCCCCTTGTCCGCATGATAAATCGGTGAGCGATCTTTGAGTTTGTCGGCTTCTGTCTTCGGATCGCCCGCTTCGAGAATGACCCAGTCGGGGATGTTACAGAACTCATAGAACTGAATAATGTCCGAAAACCCTGCGTGGCTGATCCCGAAGCCCCAGTCGAAGTCCGCCTCGATCCCGTTGACCTCACCCGGAAATGTGAGCAGGCGCATCGTTGCGTAGCCGCCATGGCTCCCGCCATAGCACCCCACGCGCTCGGGCGGAATACCGAGCTTTTCAGAGACGTATCTGGCCGCATAGATGATATCAATAATTTCGTTTCCGCCGAGGTCTTTGTCGTTTAACGCCGCAAACTCGCGACCGAATCCACGACTTCCCCGTGGAGACGGACTGAATACATAAATACCGGCCTCCGCCAGAATCTGCGTGCGTGTGCTGTAGTAGTTGCCCCCACCGTAGAACGACTGGATCATGACGACCTGTTGATCCCTGGGTAGCGGTTTTTCCGGCACATACAGAAAGCCATGGAGCATCCGCGTCTTGTTGGTGTTCGGATCGACATCGAAGGTCGGAAACTCGACGCGTTCCTGCTTCGCATGAACGATTTTCTCTTTGAGATCGGCCGGCACATCGACTCGGGTCTGCATACCAACACCGGACTCCGTCACCGTCCACTCGTCGATCTGAAACTTGCTCGTTCCCGACGTCGTCGACACGAGAAGCCGGTTCCCTTCTGTGTCCAGCGTGCTGACGTTTACGTCCACCTTCATGCGAAACATCTCCTCACCTGATTTCGGATCGACCAGAACGACTTCGTTCTCGATTGGATTGCTCAGCACGACGAACGCAAGCGTTTTGCCGTCGTTTTGGATCAGTTCCACATCGGTCTGGTCGCGTCTGAATTCCGTGATCTGCTTCGTGTCACCGGTATACAGATTGTGAAGGTAGAGGTTGCGAAAGCCGTCTTCATTGGACGTGTACAGAAACTCGTCGCGCGAGAGCCAATCCTTCAGGATAGACGGGAAACTACGCGGCTTCGAGGTGTCTGTGAGAATCTTGATATCGCCGGAAGTGACGCTAACATATGCGACGTTGCCAAGATTGCGATCGGCGTCCTTCAACATGCTGACAACAACGCCCCTGCCTTCGGGGTGCCAGCTCGGAGCCGTCCAGGTAAAGCGCATTTCCGGAGTGTCCTGACAGATCACGCGTTCCTCGCCCGTTTCGAGGTTCACGACACGGACTTCACCGAGGCGTTCCTCCATGTGGCCGAGGCGAGCGACGTACGCCACTTCTTCGCCGCTGGGATTCCAGCGCCAGCCGTAGATGTAGGGGACGTCGGTGTATTTCCTGGTTTCCTTCGTACCTGTATCGAGCGAGTAGAGGTTGATGATCTCGTCGTTCTTCTCATCCCCGATCCAGAATAGCTTCTTCTGGTACTCGTTGTAACGCATGCTCCACACGTTTCGCGTCGAGAAATCGATATCGGATACGATTCGACCGTTGCCAAGGTCGACGTCGCCGGCCAGGTCGAGTTCTTTGAGCATCGTGGTCTCGTCCTGGTGGTA
>JAPUJU010000082.1 GCA_027296025.1 bacterium | reverse complement strand
GAGGCCGCGTAGTGTTTTCACGACGAGCGGTGCCCCGATCTCCGACAGGCGCGCTTCGAGTTTTCCTGCGGTATCGTCGGACCGCGTAGCCGTCACCGCCGTGAGCAGTATGTCACCGGTGTCGACGCCCTCATCGACCATCATGGTCGTGCAACCCGTCTCCGCGTCCCCGTTCAGAATGGCAGCCTGGACCGGGGAGACGCCACGGTACTTCGGCAGCAGCGACGCGTGCAGGTTCACACATCCGAAGCGGGCGAGGTCGAGGAGGTCGGGTTTGAGGATGATGCCGAACGCAGTCACAACCAGAAAGTCCGGCGCGAGGGTGGCGATTTCCGCCGCCACCGGTCCGTAGCGGGCTTTGGACATTTGTAGCGTCGCGATACCGTGACGCTCCGCACATGCGCGCACGGGGGTCGGGAGGATTTTCTTGCCCCTGCCCCTGGGGCGGTCGGGTTGGGACACGACACACACGACATCGAAATCCGAGGCGGCCATCAGCGCCTCGAGAGTGGGCACGGCGAAGTCGGGACTTCCCATGAAGACGACTGTACTGGCATCGGTCGGCACGCGCGCTCCGTCTGGATCAGGAACTTTGTTCTTCCGCGAGTTGTTTCAATTTGGGTTTGATCAGGCTTTTTGCCGCCGTGGAGAGATAGTCAATGAACAACCTGCCGCTCAGGTGATCGATCTCGTGCTGAAGGACCCGAGCGAACATCCCTTCCGCCGCGAGTTGTTGATGGTTTCCTTCGATGTCGTCGTAGTCAACCTGAACCGATTTCGCGCGAATGACGGGAGCATTGATCCCCGGAATACTCAGGCACCCCTCTTCGTATTCCCAGGTATCCTTTGACCGGAAGGAAACTACGGGGTTGACCAGAACGATCGGTGGAGCATCCGTGTGCTCAGTGTCTACCATTTGCCGCGCGACGATAACGCACCGACCGTCACCAACCTGGGGTGCTGCGAGACCGATCCCTCTTTCCCAGTCCATGGCCGCAATCATCTCGCTGGCGAAGTCGGCGAGTTTCTTATCGAACGTCTCAACCTTCTCGCACGACTGCCGGAGAACGGGGTCCGGGTAAATTCTCAGTTCAAGGGTTGCCATGGCATCTCTGTCGGGGATTGCGCTGCGACAGCGACGAAACGTTCTAGCTTGCTGGCTTGTCATGTATGATATTGGCTACGGCGCCCTTCAGCACTTCGATCTTGACGTCCTCCGCGATTTTCAAAACGACGATCGAATCGTGTACGCCGGCGATCGTACCAAAGATCCCACCGCTCGTCACGACACGGTCACCTTTCTTGAGCGCATTGACCATCTCCTTTGTTTCCTTTTGCTTCTTGCGCTGGGGCCGGATCAATACAAAGTAAAACATCGCGAACATCGCGAGCAATACGAGAAGAAACGACAGGTTCGGCGGGCCCGGCTGCTGCGCCTGCCAGGCAAATTGAATCCAGTTCATCGGTACTCCTTTGTGTCAGGTTTCACGTTACCCCGATGCGGGGCGGCGGGCTTCGGCTCAAGCGCTTCGCGCATTGCCGGAGGCGTCCGAAGTGTAGCACTCCAGGAACTGACCCCTCCAGGTTTCGAAACGGTCCTTCCGGATCGCTTCATTTATTTCTCCCATCAAGTGGCAATAGTAGTAAAGACTGTGCTGCGTGGCAAGTGTCGGCCCGAGCATTTCACCAGCCTGAAACAAATGGCGCACGTAGGCGCGCGTGAAATTCCGGCAGGTGGCACACTCACACTCCTCATCGAGCGGTCTGTAGTCGTTCGCGTAAACGGCGTTTCGCATATTCATTTTGCCGTTGCGCGTGAACACCGTCCCGTTGCGGGCGTTTCGTGTCGGCATCACGCAGTCGAACATGTCCACGCCATGTGCGACACCCTCAACGAGATCGGCGGGTGTCCCCATGCCCATCAGGTAGCGGAGACGGTCGGAAGGCAGTCCGTCCGTAACCTGCCGGGTTATCTCCCATGTCGTCTCCCTGTCTTCCCCGACGGCGAGCGCTCCGATCGCGTACCCCGGAAAGTCGAGCTCATGGATCTCATTCACTGACCGCTCGCGCAGATCTGGATACGTGGAACCCTGAATGATCCCGAAAATGACGCGTTCATACCCTCCCATTTCGAAACGTGCTCCGTAGACGTCCCGCCCCTCCCTCGCCCACTTCGTCGTCAACGCCACCGCCCGCTCGGCCTCCGCACGATCGCACGGATAGTCCGTGCAGTAGTCGAAGCTCATGATGATGTCGGCGCCAAGCAACGCCTGATCGCGAATCACACTCTCCGGTGAAAAGAAATGAACCGAGCCATCAACATGCGAGCGAAACGTAATGCCCTGGTCCGAGATTTTCCGCAACTTGGAGAGGCTCAGCACCTGAAACCCGCCGCTGTCCGTCAGAATCGGACGGTCCCATCCCATGAACGCGTGCAGGCCGCCGGCACGCTCCACCGTTTCGCTGCCGGGACGAAGAACGAGATGATAAGTGTTCCCGAGGATGATCTGCACGCCGGCGTCCTTGAGCATGTCCGGAGTGACGGCCTTCACCGCAGCTTGCGTTCCCACCGGCATGAAAACTGGCGTTGTGATTGCGCCGTGGTCGGTCTGAATCCGCCCCACTCGCGCAACACCGCTTGTGTGTTGAAGTTCAAAAGAGAATGGCATTTCTTGACAGTATCAGGGGGCTGCACGAATGTCAGTAGAATCCGTCAGCGGATGTATCCGAGGCTTCTCAGTTT
>JAPUJU010000081.1 GCA_027296025.1 bacterium | reverse complement strand
CGATCATCGACAGGTACACGTAAACGAGCGCCATTGACAATGCGCCGGTCCCCGGGATTTTCCGCAGCGGCGTCGTGGCGAGCCCCAACGCGACGGTCGTCAGAATCAGAATGCTCCAGGTTTTCGCACTGAACACACCCTGAACCGTGGGCAGGTGGTCGGCAATCATACCGACGATCCAGATACAGAGAAACCCGATCCCGAACAGCGTGAGCACATCACGGAACTGGACGTCGGTGGACTTCTCCTTCAATGCGCCGACCGCCTCCTCCATCTGACGCACATCGCTTTCCGTTACCCTCGTGAATCGGGCGAAGGGTTTCGCCCACTTCTTCGCCGCGAACAACAGAGGAAAATACAGAATAAAGATAAACGTATCGGCGATGACGACGACCCCGAGCATCGCCGGCGGTGTATCCACCGCCTCGGATACCGCCGCAAGGTTCCCGGTGCCCCCGATCCAGCTCCCGGCAAGCGCACCGAAACCTCGCCACGCCTCCGGATCGAGCCCGCCCTTCAGAAAGAAGAACGCGATGACCCCACCAATAACGACCCCGAAAGCGCCCATCACCAGCACACCTACGCTGCGAAACGCCACCTTCATCGTCGACCGGAGATCCACATCCAGCAGCATCAGAATGATGAACATGGGCACGGCGAAGGCCTTGAACGTCGTGTACGTCGGTGACGACGTCGGGATCACCCGCAGGCTACTCAATAATATGGGAAAGATGAAAATCCAGATGACGGGTGGGAGATACTCGAAAACCTTCCACCGGGTCCAGCGCTCCAGATTCAGGAAGAGCACTGGAACGAGCATCAGCACGGCAAGAAGCGCGTACGGATGAGTAACGAGAATCTGTGGATCGTCCATTTGGGGCGAACTCCCTTCTTTCGAGCGCGGTTCTTCGATCCGCCGCGTGTGGAGGTGGCGCGGCGGGCTCCAAAGCGGGTTGCAAAGCGGATTGCTGGAGCGTAAGATAAGCGCTTCACTCCGGCAGCCCGCGCCTTGAATGGCCGAGTGTAGGTTTGACGATACTCCAGATCAAGACATAACGGAGAGCGACGTGTGCGGAATACTCGGGTACTGTGCCCCGAAATGGGATCCCGGCCTGGCCAAGTTTTTCGGTCTCCAGGGCTTTAACCTCCAGCACCGGGGCCAGGAGAACTTCGGCTGTACCTACAGCAACGGAAAGAAGTTCAACCACTTCAAGGATAGAGGCCTGGTCTCGCAGGTCTTTACGAAGGAGCGTCGCGATGAGTTCAACGCGACCGAGCCGCGCATCGCCATCGGCCAGACCCGCTACGCCACGGCCGGTGGGACCGATGCTATCTCGGCACAACCGCACTGGATGACCCTCCTCGACGGCTTCTACTCGAACGCGACGAACGGGGACCTGCCGCTCCTGCAGAAAGAGATCGACGACCTCGAGGCCAGGGGCAGTGTCATGCTGAGCCGGAACGACGGGGAGGTTGTTCTCAAAAAAATCCTGTATGGCGCTCGCGACAACGGGGGAGACCTCCTCGCGGGAATCAAGTACCTGATGGAAACAACACCCGGTGCGTACTCTGGCTGCCTGATGACCCTCGAGACGCTATATATATATCGAGACCCGTACGGCTTCCGGCCCCTTTACTACGGAAAGTGGCGGGACGCGACCATTTTCGCCTCTGAATCGTGCGCGTTCAACGAGCGAGACGCAAAGATCCAACGCGAGGTTCGTCCCGGCGAGGTCATCGTGGTCGACCTTAGCGGACGACGTGAACATCATCAGGTTGTCGAGCCGAAGACGCCTTCGAAGAAATGTATTTTCGAGCCGATCTATTTCGGGCGGCCGGACAGCAAGGTATTCAACGACGACAAAGAGATCGGGCATTTTCGGGTCGAGAGCGGAAGACAGCTCTTCCGCGAGCATCCGGTGGAAGGCGCCGCGGTCATACCCGTACCGGACTCGGGACGATTCGCAGCGGTAGGGTATGCACACGAAGGCGGGCTGCCCGTGCGCGAGCTGTTCATCCGGAACCCGTACATCCCTCGAACATTCCAGATCGCCGGCCAGGCGACGCGCGAGGATCTCGTTCGACTGAAGTTTACGATCATGGTGTCGTTACTCAGGGAGTATAAAAAGTTCGTGATCGTAGATGATTCACTCGTTCGCTCGACGACGATGCGAATTCTCGTATCGATGATTCGTGAGGCCGCGACCAAAGCCGGCATCGATTCCGACGACATCGAGTTTCATATCCGGATCGCCTCGCCCCCGATCAAAGGGTGCTGCTACTATGGCATCGACACACCGGTGTCGAAGGAGCTCATTGCCGCGAACCAGAGCGTCGAGAAAATCACGAAAGCCATCGGAGCAAGCAGCCTCTCGTACCTCACACTCGAGGGGCTGGACACCGTGGCGCAGGATTTCGATGAGCCTGACAATTTTTGCCACGCTTGCTTTACCGGGGTCTATCCGACCGAGTACCAGACGCGGGAACGCTAGGGTTGGAACGCGCGAATCGAGCGGCCACCTCGCGCGGCCCTCTCCGAAGCCCCTGCCCTTTGGTATTTGTCTCTACCCTACCCTGCCATCGAAGGTGCTTTACACTCCCCCGACCCGTTGCTATAATGCGCCGCTGTCCACATGGATTTGGATGGGTTTTTTTCATTTTTCACATTTTTTATTGTTCTGCTACCTAGGAGGGACCTGTGAACTGGCAACGAGTACTTCTGGTTACGATGGCAATCCTCATAGTGTCGGCCCCGTCGTGGGCACAGCGTGGTGGCGGCGGTGGCAACAGCTGGTACGTCGGCGAAGAGCCAGACCACAAGCTGGACTTCATTGTTTTTGGCGGTTACGTGTGGAGCTCCTCGATCGATGTGTTCATACCCGCCCCGGTCAATGCGTGGGGCAACGTTGACTTCAAGAGCAGCGGGTTTTACGGGTTCGAGGCCGACATCAACCTGCGAGGTGGGACACAACTGATGCTTCTGTGGCAGCGCCAGGACACGAAACTCGAGGGCAAGTCCGGTGGGGTCACAACGGATCTCGGCGACGCTTTTGTCGAGTACTGGCACGTTGGTGCCGTTCACGGTGTGCTTCGCGACAAGCTCATGCCGTACACGAGCCTCAGTCTCGGGGCCACGCGCTCGGCTGTTGAAGGCGGCGATGACTCCTGGAAGTTTTCCGTCATGTTCGGCCTCGGGGCCAAATACTACATCAACGAGCGGATTGGACTTCGCGCGGCCGCGCGTCTCCCGTTTACGTTCCTGAACGGCGGCGTGGGCGTGTCGATTGGATCCGGCGGCGTCTCCCCGGCCGCGGGAGGCACGGGAATGTGGGCGTTCGATCTGTCGCTGGGTCTCATCATCGCCATCTAATTCCGGTTCGAATACAGAAAAACAAACTCCCCGGCCGATACGGTCGGGGAGTTTGTTTTTTTCTGGCGATAAGTGCTACTCGAAATCAATTTCTGTCAATAGCGGCCGCTCGACCGGCTCGCTGGCAACCTCGGACAAGTCGTCTTCAAACGAAAGATCGTTTTTGCCGTCGAAAACATAGTCCAAGGCACGGGCCGCGCGATCGGCTCGTTCGCTC
>JAPUJU010000080.1 GCA_027296025.1 bacterium | reverse complement strand
ATAAGTGCCGCGTTTGGCGGAGTTCTTTTCGAGAACGTAAGGATTCTTGCATATCGGGCAGGCCGTATCAACCGGCTTGTCCCAGGCGGCAAAGTCGCAGTCGGGATAGTTACCGCAGCCGTAGAAGCGCTTGCCGCGCCGGGTAACCTTCTCGACAACCTGGCCGCCGCACTTCGGGCAGTCAATACCGATCGGGAACGACTGGGTGTGTTTGCACTCGGGGTAGTTCTTGCACGCAGCGAAGCGCCCGTAACGGCCGACCTTAGCCACGAGTTCCCCACCACACTTCGGGCATTCGCCTTCGAGCTTGACGGCGTCTTCGCCCTCCAACGGCCGCGAAAACTTGCACTCCGGATACGCGGGACATGCCAGGAACTGACCGTTGCGGCCCCATTTTTTGATGAGTTTGCGCCCGCACTTCTCACACTCGACATCCGTCTCTTCCTGGAGTTCGCTCTTGATCCGGTCTTTCTTATCGTCGATCTGTTCGAGGTCTTTCTTGAACGGTTTGTAGAAATCCTGCACAACTTTCTGCCATGTATCGTCACCGCTTTCGACCTTGTCGAGCTCTTCTTCCATCAGTGCGGTAAACGATGTGTCGAACAAATCCGGGAAAAACCCTTCGAGCGTGATCCATACCTGTTTCCCGAGTGTCGTCGGCTTCAGCCGTCCTTCGTCCTTGGTGACATAGTCGCGGTCCTGAATAATGGAGACGATACTGGCGAACGTCGACGGACGACCCACTCCCTTGTCTTCGAGCTCCTTGATGAGTGACGCCTCTGTATACCGCGGCGGCGGCTCCGTGAAGTGCTGTTTTCCGTCAATCGACTGCCCCTTGAGAGCATCGCCTTTCGAAATGGGCGGCAGTTCCGTTTCATTATCCGAGGAGTCCTCCTCGTACACGCCGAGAAAACCCTTGAACGTCATTACCCGGCCATTCGACTTCAGGCGGTATTTACCCGCGTCTATCACCACTTCTGTAGTGTCGTAGCGCGCGCTTTCCATCTGCGAACCCATGAACCGCTGCCAGACGAGTTGATAGAGTGCAAACTGATCCTTACTGAGATATTTCTTCAACGACGCCGGATGCCGTAGCACGTCTGTAGGCCGGATCGCTTCGTGCGCGTCCTGCGCTCCTTTTTTCTGTTTGTACACGCGCGGCTTTTCGGGGCGGTACTCCTTACCGAATTCGTTTTCGATGTATTCACGTGCCGCCTTCGTGGCCTGGTCGGAAACGCGCACCGAATCCGTTCGCATATAGCTAATCAGACCAACCCGATCTTCGCCCTCAATATCAATTCCTTCATAGAGCTGCTGGGCGAGCAACATGATTTTCTTCGGCGAAAAGCGAAGGCGCCGAGCGGCGTCTCGCTGCAACGTGCTCGTAATGTACGGAGGTTGCGGATGTCGCCTCCGCTCTTTCTTGACTACATCGGCAACGGTAAAGTCGCTCTTCCGCAGAGCGTCGACCACGGGGTCGACCTGCTTCTGCCTTGTGAGGTCGATCTTCTTACCGTCGATGTGCGTGAGTTTCGCCGGAACCTCTTCCCCTTTTTCTGTCAGGAGAACGGCTTCCACGGACCAGTACTCTTCCGATGTGAAGGCATCGATTTCGCTTTCGCGCTCGCAGACGATCCGGAGCCCCACGGTCTGAACCCTGCCCGCGCTCAACCCGTAGTAAAAAATCTGCCAGAGGATCGGACTGATCTGGTAACCCACCAGCCGATCGAGAATTCTCCGCGCCTGTTGAGCATCGACCTTGTGCTGGTCGACTTCGCCGGGACTGTCGATAGCGCTCTTGATCGCTGACTTCGTGATTTCGTTGAAAATGATCCGGTGAATCGGGGTTTTCGTCTTCGCGAGCGCATTGGATATATGCCATGCGATCGCTTCCCCTTCGCGGTCCATATCGAGGGCGAGGTAGACGTCGTCGGCGGCCTTCGCATCCTTCTTGATCTGCGTAAGGACCTTCTGTTTGCCGCGCGACACGACGTACTTCGGGCTGAACCCGTTTTCGATATCGACCCCAAGCTCGCTCTTGGGAAGATCCATCACGTGCCCGATGGATGCGACCACCTTGTAATTCCTGCCCAGGAATTTCTTGATCGTGCTGGCCTTCGCCGGGGACTCAACGATAACTAGGGATGTCTTAGCCATGTCTTCTCAATAAAAACAAAGCGCAAGCCGTACAACTTGCGTGTGAGAGATAAAGGACTTATCTATTTATTCGCTATTACGTTAACTGGATCTCATCATCCATAACTTGAAAACCGTCGTCATCCAGGGCGTCCACCTGCAGGTTAAACACGACCATGCCGGCAAGTGATTTTATCTCACTGAGTTGGAGTTTGTCCGGTCCAAACGGAAGGATCCGGCTCATGATTTTCTCGAACTGGTCGGGATCGATGATCCCGAGGTTCTGAAGCCGCAGGAGGTAACCGTGTGCCTCGGCGTCTATATTGAGTACTTCCCACGGACTGAGCACGCGGAAGACCGGCCGATCAAAAGAACCCGACTCTACGGCGTCCAGAGGTTTCCACTGCGACGACATCCAGAAGAGTGCCTGCTCGATCTCGGCGGAAGAGTAGCCGCGATGGAGCAGCTCTTCGTCGATTTCGTTCTTCTTTTTCTTCTGGCTCAGTTCCGCAACGAGAACCACAAGATCCATCAAGCGCCTTACCAAATCGAACCCCTTTCGTCCCTTTCCAGACCTGCAAGTACCGTGCTAGCCATTTCGGGAATGAAACATAACCTCAGCCTTGCTGGCTATGCAATTCATTTTTTTCCGCCGATTTGCCAGACCCTGCAAATAGACCGACGGCACCGAAACGCCTCCTTTTGGTCTCTAGCCGGCTCCTCCGTGGCATTTCTTGTACTTTTTGCCGCTTCCGCAGGGACACGGGTCGTTCCGACCGACCTTGTCAGCCTGGCGAGTCTGCGGCTGCTTCGAGGCCGGTTGCCTGAGCGCCTGGTTCGTTGCTTCTGTCGCCGCCGTACCGGAGGTCTGCATCGCATACGCACCGGTCTCCCTGTGGACGGCCGTCGCCGAAGAGAGATCCTGCCGGGAGCGTTCGCGGGCAGCCACCCTGGCGTGGAAAAAGGCATGGAGAGCGTCGCGGTCGATCGTGTCGTTCAGGTCGGCGAAGAGAGCATACGCTTCCTTCTTGTACTCGACGAGCGGGTCCTTCTGGGCATACGCGCGGAAGTGAATTCCCTCTTTGAGGCTGTCGAGTTCGTGAAGATGATCCATCCACTTTTCATCGACCGTCTGCAGGAGAACGTACTTCTCGAATTCCTTGACGACATCCGGGTTCCCGAGTTCCTGCTCCAGGTATCGTTCGCGCGCAAGCAATGCCTCGTGTGCCCGGCCTCGAACGTACTCAACGACATCCTCGTAGTGCAGGCGGTCCACAGGGACGTCCATTTTCGGAAACTCGAAGAGAAACGTGCCTTCGAGATCGGCAAGGAACTCCTCGAGCGGCCAGTCCTCCGCGTGCGCGTTCCGATCGATAAACGCCTCGAGGCGGCTATCGACATAGTCCTCGATCATCATTTTGAGTACCTCGCCGAGTGTTTCGGCTTCGATGATCTCGTCACGCCGCGAGTAGATCGCTTCACGCTGGCGATTCATGACGTCATCATAGTCGATGAGGCGCTTTCGAACTTCGAAGTTGTAATTTTCGACTTTTCGCTGGGCCCGTTCAATCGCTTTCGTCACGAGTCCCGCCGTAATGACCTCGCCTTCCTCGAGACCCATTCGATCCATCAGCCCGGAAATGCGCTGCGAACCGCCGAAGAGACGCATGAGGTCGTCTTCGAGTGAAAGGAAAAATAACGACGCTCCCGGATCACCCTGCCGGCCCGCGCGACCGCGAAGTTGCCGGTCAATCCGCCGGGCCTCGTGGCGTTCCGTACCGACAATGTGGAGGCCACACGGCACATCCTTCTCGCACTCGACCGGGTTCACGGTTTCCCCGTCTAGAGTTGTCCACTCCGTTTTACCCGAGCCGATCCCGCACTCCGCGCACTTGACCACTCCCGGGCCGAGCTTGATATCGGTACCACGCCCTGCCATGTTCGTCGCAATCGTCACCATACCCGCCTTCCCCGCATCCGTTACGATCTCCGCTTCCTTTTGGTGGTACTTGGCGTTGAGAACGTTGTGTTTGATTCCACGCCGCTTGAGAAAACGCGAGAGGAGCTCCGACACCTCGACCGAGACCGTTCCAACGAGCGCCGGCAGGCCCGCTTCGTGCAGCCGCACAATTTCGTCGACGACCGCGTTGTACTTTTCACGTTTCGTCCGATAGATACGATCGTTGTGGTCTATGCGTCGAACCAATTCGTTCGTCGGGATTTCCGAAACATCGAGCCCATAGATCTTGTGAAATTCGGCCGCTTCGGTCGCCGCCGTACCCGTCATTCCGGCGAGCTTCTCGTACATTCGGAAGTAGTTCTGCAGCGTTATCGTCGCAAGGGTCTGGGTCTCGCCCTCGATCTTGACCCGCTCCTTCGCCTCCAGCGCCTGATGAAGTCCATCGGAGAACCGGCGGCCCGGCATAAGTCGCCCGGTGAACTCATCGACGATTATCACCCGATCGTCCTGGACAACGTACTCGTTGTCACGCTCGAACAGCGTGTACGCTTTCAGCAACTGATTGAAGTTGTGGATGGCGTCCGATCTCTCAGCGTAGTGGCGGTAGGCTTCGTCCTTGCGTTTTGCCTTCTCGCGCGCATCGAGCGATTCGTCCCCGTCTATCTCGCTGATAATCAAACTCCTGTCGGGCAGAACGAACTGCTCGCGGTCTTCCGGAGCGAGCTGCTCGCTTCCCTTGTCCGTCAAGTTGATCGTGTTCGCCTTTTCGTCGACCGCGTAGAAAAGCTCCTCGTCGAGTAGATGAAGCTGCTTGTCCCGCATGATCGACCCCTCCATGCGCGCGATCAACCGCTCGACACCCGTTTCCTTTTTCAACTTGAGGAAACGGGAGTTGTTCGGCGCGCCCCGGCTTACTTTGAGCAACCCACGCGCGACTTCGTCTTCGTGCTCGGGGTCGTCGAGGTTTTTCTCCGCAAAAGCAATCAGGCTGTTGATCAACGCGTTCTGCTGACCGACGAGCCCTTCGACCTTCGGGCGCAGGCGGGCGAAGAGATCCGACGACTCACTCGCCGTAACCGGCCCGGATATAATGAGAGGCGTTCGCGCTTCGTCGATCAGTACGCTGTCAACTTCATCGACGATCGCGTAGTGGTGTTTTCGCTGGACCTTGTCCTCCAGCCGCGTCTTCATATTGTCGCGCAGGTAGTCGAAGCCGAATTCGTTGTTCGTCCCGTACGTAATATCGGCGGCATACGCCGCTCGCCTTTCTTCGTTCGACATATCCGCCCGAACGCATCCGACACTCAATCCAAGAAGGTTGTAGAGCCTCCCCATCCATTCCGAGTCACGGCGGGACAGGTAGTCATTCACGGTGATGAGATGCACGCCCTCTCCAACGAGAGCGTTCAGATAAAGAGGGAGCGTTGCGGCAAGAGTCTTACCTTCGCCGGTTGCCATTTCGGTGATCGAGCCACCATGCAGGACGATGCTGCCGACGAGCTGCACGTCGTACGGAATCATCTGCCATTCGAGGCTCAGGCCGACGACGTCCCACGATTTTCCGACGAGCGAGGTGCACGCCGCCTTGACCAGGCCGAACGCCTCAGTCATCAGATCTTCGATTGTCTCACCGTCAGCGAGGCGCCTTTTGAACTCGGCGGTCTTTTCCGCAAACTGGTCGTCGTCGAGGCCCTTGAACGACTCGGCGAAGCGGTTGATCTCCTCGATCGCCCCCCGGTGGCGTCGGTAATCGCGCTCGGATTTCGGCCGGAACATTTTCTGCAGGAAACTCTTTTTTTGCATGGTAGACATATTCTAATCCACTTCTAGCTTACGGATAACATTGCCCCGTCGGGCTTTGGCGAAACTAACAGATTGTGGACAAGGGCGCAAGTGGAGGGCATACCAACCCTTCGGCCGGCTGGCCTTTGAAGCAGATCCCGCTGAGGATACGGAACGCTCAGATTTTGTGGACGTTTACGGCTTCCAAACCGCGAGGACTTTCTTTAACGTCGAACCAAACTTCCTGGCCTTCCTCCAGCGTCCGGTACCCGTCCTGTTTGATCGACGAATTGTGTACGAAAATACTGTCTTTCTTCTCGCTTTCGATGAACCCGTAGCCCTTCCTGTCATTGAAGAACTTGATTCTTCCTCTCGGCATCGTTTGCCTTACCTCCGTTGGTTAGATCGGACGCGCTGCCGCGTTGCCCTCACGAACAGTCACGCACCCCTCCTACTAAGAAGCCCTTCTCTTTGTGTTATGATCCACGCAAATAAAGGTTCCCTTATTATTTCCCAAGTATACAGAATTCTTACCCGCAACGGGAGAGGAGAATATCGGCCCTCCCGTATCGAAACGATCCACGACTTTTCCCGTATCTGCTTCAAGACAATAGAGTTTTCCGTCATACGACCCGACGTACACGCGACCCTCGTGGACCCGGGGCCGCGCCAGGACCAGCCCGCCCGTCTGAAAACGCCACTTCAGGTCGCCGTCGGCAAGATTCAGGCAGTACACGTATCGGTCGTTCGAGCCGACAAAAACACGGCCCGACCGGATCGTGGGGGCACTCTTGACGGGAGCACCGGTCTTGTATTTCCACCTGAGGCTTCCGTCTTCGGTGGACAGCGCATAGATGACGCCGTCGACTCCACCAACCACGACCGTGCCACCCTTCGCCGCGGTGGCTCCGGCAATCTTGCCGCCGACTCGGTGCCGCCATGCAACATCCCCCGTCGAAGCATCGAGTGCATAAAGATACCCGTCGTACGACGGCACGAAGAACTTCCCATCCGCCGCCGACGTGCCTCCCCGAATTCGTCCGCCCGTTTTGTGTTTCCATGCAATTGTTCCGTTTACCGCATTCAGGCAGTACGCATATCCATCATAGCATCCGACGACAATCTTTCCGCCACTGATGCTCGGCGAGCTCACAATACGTCCCGGGAGCTTGCGGTTCCAGCGGCTCTTACCGGTCGTGGCGCTGAGCGCAAAAACGTTTCCTTCGTAGTCGGCGCCGATAACGCTCTCACCGTGAATCGCCGGGGAGGCGCCGACGCCACTGCCAGTCTGGTATCTCCACACCAGGCCGCCGGTTTCCTGATCCAGGGCGTAGACGGACCCGTCGCGACAACCGAAGACAACCCAGTCCGAATAGAGCACGGGAGACGACGTGACTCCCTTGCTGTACGACTCCTTCCAACCTTCGGACAACCGCACCTCCGCCAATGCCTGCGAAGGCGCCACTGCGTTGCCGTGTTCAACAACCCGATTCGATTCCGGTTCGTCAACAACACTCTGGGGCGTTACCGCCGTCTCACGTGACACCGGGTTCGGCAAGTCGTCACCGTTCATAAAATCAACCGCCCATACCCCCACTACCGCGAGAACGACAACAGACGTCCCAATCCAAGCCAAGCGCCGACCCCACCCCTCACGCTGTGGCCACGTCCGGGCCCCAACAAGTTCGGCGGTGTCGTGCGTCTCCGTCGATTCGAGAAATCGCAAAACGAGTAATTTTCGTGTGATAAATCGTGACGTCACGGTATCACGATGAACGACGTCGTCGAGCAGTACACCTTCCTCGAGGACTTCGACGACCGTGCTTACTTCTTCTTCACCACAGCCCAGGATGATATCCCGCGTACCAAAAGGAATCGGATCCAGCTTATATACTTTGAACGCGTCGCGCAGCCGCTGTGAAAAGAGCTCGTTCTGTATCTCATCGGATCCGAGCCGCCCCTGTGATACGCCCGGCAGGCCTGGCGTCGAAATCGGTACGACCTCACCACCGGCGTGAACGAACACCCCGTCATCACGCGAGAGCATCAGATAGATCGCACCCGGCGTTCTCAGCACCACATAGAACCTTGTTTCTTGAAATTCCGCGGCGGCGACCCCGAGGCGCTCGCCGATTCCCTCCACAGAAACCGCCAACGATTCGAGCAGCCGCTCCGGCGAGCTCAAATTGGTAACAGAGAGATACTGCGAGACAATTTCGCGGTATGAATCGAGAAGGAATCGGGCAGGAACGCCGGGCTGTTCCTGGAGCAATACGTGAATGCTGCGTTCACGGCTCGCGTACTCGGAATAGGCGAGATCCCGATTTCGTTCTACTTCTGGTTGGAAGGTTAGCTCTTTGTAGATCATTTCGGCACAAACCCCTAGAGATTAAACAAACCTGCGGCAGGTCTGTCAACTGGAGAATTCGAAGTTGTGCTGAAACGTAACTCGTTGAATAACAGGGGCCTAACGACCCGTCGGCTCCGGTTTCTTGAGCATTCCGAACCAGCCCAGAACCGTATCGAAGATACTCCTTTTCCCATTCCCGGCACCACGATTGAGGTACTTGAG
>JAPUJU010000008.1 GCA_027296025.1 bacterium | reverse complement strand
CGTCCCATGTTTTGGAAAGAGTCAGATGCGATCGGATGCGACCGCGAACAACAGGAAGGGAAAATTGGCCGGAGGCAGCCACATTTTTCCGGCCAGTTTCGACCGGTCTCGTGGCACAACGCAACAAACGCCCCTTCGGTTGAGAAACGGCGCTCGGCGTTGAGACGTATGATGGCGCATTGTTCCGAAGGCCGTGATCAGCTCGCGACTTCGGGAGGCAGACCTGCCCCCCGGCGGTCCACCTGGCGTTTTCGAGCGGATGCGGCTACGACGGTTTAGTCGCGCGGACGAATGCGCTCATGAATTTTCCGTCGAGTTCGGCGGGGTCAATATCGAGCTCAGCTTCCGCCAGAGCGAACAGGTCGTTGCCGCCGTACACGCGAGTGGGTACCACTTCAATCGCATCGAAGCCGACCCCTTTCAAAAGGGTCCTGTACTCCCGCTCTTCGAGCGTGCCGGCGATGCACCCAACCCACAGCTCGGCGTTACGGCGGATCTCGTCGGGGATCTTGGAACGCGCCACTACGTCGGAGACGGCAAATCGGCCTCCGGGTCTGAGTACGCGGAACGCCTCGGCCAGCGCCTTTCGCTTGTCCGTTGACAGGTTGATCACGCAATTGGAAATCACGACGTCGACCGAGTTGTCGGGGAGTGGGATGTTCTCGATCTCTCCCTTGAGGAACTCGGCGTTTTCGACGCCGGCCTCCGCCTGGTTCCTGCGGGCGAGCTGCAGCATGTCATCGGTCATGTCCAGCCCATACGCCTTGCCGGACGACCCGACCCGTTTCGCCGACAGAAGGACATCGATTCCGCCTCCGGAGCCCAGGTCGAGGACGATTTCTCCCTCTTTGAGCTCCGCCAGCGCCGTCGGGTTCCCACACCCCAGCGAAGCGAGAGCCGCCGTGTCCGGGATGCTGCCCAGCTCGGACTCTTCGTACAGGTTGGCGGTAATGACGTTTTCAACATCGACCGACGCACTGCCCCCGCAGCAGGAGGCCTTCTGCTTCCGGCCACCCTTCGTCCTCGTACCCGCCTCGACATCGCGGGCGATCTGCCCGTAGCGCGAACGGACTTCTTCGCGTTTTTCGACGTGGGGACCGTTGACAGCGATCACAAGCACCGGTGCCGTCTCGGGGCATACGCTTGTGAACTCTTTCGAGAACCGGATCCCGGGCGGAATCGAGTTGCGGTCGACCACCTGGAACCCGAGGCGCTCGAAGTACCTCGGAGTAGTTGTCAGTGCAAACATTGAAACGAGCCCCCGGGCCTTTGCCCAGTAGAGCCGTTCGAGAATAAGACTTCGCCCGATTCGGGATCCCTGCCATTCGGGTGATACGGCCACCGACCTCAGGAGTCCGTACCGGCCGTAGACCTCGACGCCTGCCGACCCGATGACCTTTCCGTCGCTCTCGGCCACCGCGTAGTTCTCGCCGAACTGATCCTCGAGCCCGTCCTCGGGAAGACGGACCTGGCCGAGTAATTCTCGCACGGCTACGAGGTCATCCTCACGCACGGCCCGTATCGACCACGGTCCGAGCGGTACGGGTCGCTCCACCATTGACTCGGCTCCCGTTATCTCCGGTTCTATCGAGCTCATCACGTCACCTCCGGTTAACTGGTTGCTACTAGCAACAACACCAGCAAAAAAATCATTGCGCCTTGCAACAAGACCCGTCGACCCGGGAGAATCGCTCCGAGGCTTCACGCGCCAGCCGGCCAATCAAATTCGAAATCGCCTGCCGGACCTCCGGATCGAGATCCGCGAGGAGACGCTTGTGCTCCTCCAGGAGATCGGCCTCGATGCGCGCATGGAGTTCTCGCCCCTGCGGTGTCAATGCCACCTGGATCGCTCGTCGGTCCTCCGGGTCTGTCTCCCGAACGAGGTAGTCCTTACGCTCGAGCGCATCCAGCACCCGACTCGCTGTGCTCTTGTCGAGATACAACTCGGTCGCGAGCTCGTTCAGAGTGAGGGCTCCCCGGCGAACAAGAGCGTCCAGGGCGTAACACTGAGTCACGGAAATATCATGGCAGCAGATGCGTTTCCGGTCGCGGAACTGATAGATGCGGATAAGCTCCGAGAGGGCCTCGTGAAACTGCATCGCGTCCCGGTCGAGGGTTGGATCGGCCGACGCGGTGGCTAGCTGTGTCTGGTTATTCGTTGCGACCGATTTCATTGTTACTACCAACATTATAACAGGATCAACCCGATGTCAACCGGTTTTGAGATATTCTTGCAAAATGTCCCTGGTCCGGCATTGCCGCCGCCCGAGAATCGCCAATCACCGCCATCGCACATTAATTGACGAAATCAGCTTTTGATCTACTGCCACTCCCTTGACGTCGGCCAGAAAACTTGGTAATTTCTTCACGATCACTCACTTTTAGATAGATTTTCGCACGTTTAGACAGAATTGAGGGCATGGTGGAGCAAGGGAAGACAACATGGTTGTCGCTGGGAGAGGCGGCCCGCCGGTTGAACGTGCATCCGACCACGCTGCGGCGCTGGGCGTCCAACGGGGACATCCCCGTCATGGTGACGCCGGGCGGGCACCGGCGTTTCGCGCCCGCTGATGTAGAGCGAATCGCGCAGATCCACCACGGCGTGCAACGGGTCCCGGATATCAAGAAGATCTTCGCCTCCGAGGCCCTCC
>JAPUJU010000079.1 GCA_027296025.1 bacterium | reverse complement strand
CCGGCGGTCGCGAATAGGCCAGCACCTTTTCCAGACTCTCCCAGTACAGACCCTCTTCCCGCATCACAGAGCGCTTGCCCTGCTTGTCCCGCAGCACCCTCTGCCGCTACTCGTGTCCATTGCTTCACATCTCGGTACACTCCTCCTTTTATAGGTGGAGCGTACCGGTTTTAAAGCGACCCGTTCACCGTACCGGTTTTATCCCGGCGTTTACAATCTAGTGCGATTGACGGTGTGGTTGAATATTACATTTCAAACAAGATATTGTTCAAGGCCTTGCGGGACGGGGAGGTTTTGATCTGCGAGTGAGAATCCATGCCCTTGTCTTCCTGTCGGAAAATCGCGCCGACATTGCACGGCCAAATACCGTCCAACGGCAGAATCACCGTCCCAAACATCGTCCATGACCGTCCAGATCAGAGATGGCACTGAAGCCGACGACCAAGTCGTCCTCTCGATCTCAAAAGGCTCTGCCGCAGTGGATTAGCGAAAGAGGCGTTCGGGGGATCACCCAAGACCCCGCCCGCGTTCGTTGTAGAAGTCGAAGTAGCTCCTGAGGTGTCGCCGAGCAGCCGGCAAGTCGCCATACTCTCGTAGGTAGACTTCCTCGTATTTGACACTTCGCCAGGGCCGTTCGATGAAGGCGTTGTCGAGCGCTCGACCGCGACCGTCCATCGAAATGGCCACGCCCAGACGCAGAAGTTCGCAGATCCAGGCATCACTGGTAAACTGGCTGCCCGGATCAGTGTTCATTACCGCAGGTTTGCCGTGAGTTTCCACCGCCCGCTTCAGACAACTCAGGCAGAAGGCCGTATCGAGGGTATTGGACAGCTCCCAGGCGATGTCGCAATCGACGCGATTCGTTGCTGGAAGATTGCTCTCGATCGAGGAATTAGTGGCGCACTAATCGGTCCAAGTGCCGACTTGATGAAATCGCCTCCCATACAGTACTCCGATGCCCAAGCCACGGAGATGTTAGGTTAGAGGCGTTTGTCAGGGGACGGTAATTCGGTTGTCAATACTTCCCCAAAACCGCAAAGATGAACAGAAGCTCCCTGAAGATCGGAGTGGAAAGGAGATTTCAATGATTAACACAGCAGTTATTGGATATGGCAATGCAGGAAGAAATTTCCACGCCTACCTCATCGGTTTGGCAGAAGGGTTGAACCTTTATGCAATCGCTTCGCGGAGTGCAGAACGACGCCAATCTATCGCGCAAGATCGCCCCGATGTGAGGATCTATGAAACGATTGATCAGGTGATTGCGGACGATGCCGTTTCTCTCGTCGTCCTCGCGACTCCGCACGATACGCACGCCAGACTCGCGATCAAAGCGATGGATGCCGGCAAGCACCTTGTCACTGACAAGATCATGTGCATGAACGCCGCCGAGGCAGATGCGATGATCGAAGCGAGTCAGCGAAATAACGTCCTGTTGAGCGTTTTCCACAATCGTCGTTGGGACTGTGACTACCTCACTGTCAGAAAAGTGATCGAGGACGGTTTCCTCGGAACCCCATACCTGTTCCAGGTTGCGATTATGAGATACGGTCCGCCACGGGGCTGGCGCGGGGTTCGAAAACAGAGCGGTGGAATTCTTTATGACTGGCCAGCGCACGTCGTGGATCAAGCCCTACAACTTGTCGATGCACCGGTTCAAACCGTTTTCTGCGATATCTATTACGATACCCGGTGGAACACAGACATGGGCAACTATGCGAACTTGCTGCTGAAATTTTCAAACGGCGTCCGCTATCAGATAGAAATCAGCAATCTGGCGAAAGTCCCCAAACCCCATTGGTACGTTCTGGGGAATCTCGGGGGATTGGTGCAGCATGGGAGAGATCCGCAGGAGGAGGCAATGAAAGCGGGAAACATCGACGCTGCAGAAGAAGACCCCGTCAATTATGCGAAAGTTTGGACGGAAGCCGGTGGTGAGAATCGTGAGATCGTGGTTGAGAGCGTCAGAGGCTCTTGGAAGTCGTACTATCAAAATATCTCGGATGTCCTGAATGAGGGGGCGGAACTCATCGTCAAGCCAGAACAAATCGCACGCATGATGCGGGTTTATGACGCGGCGATGCGCTGCTCGGAAACGGGTGAAGCGGTACGGTTGTAATTAGGCGCTGTCCCAACGGCGTAAGCCGTTGCGGAACAGCAACATTACTTTAAAAAGAAAAGCCGGATAGAGCGTTTTTTCGCTCGATCCGGCAGAAAAGGGATTCTATAATTGCGTTAGTCAAACCACCCCTTTTCGATGAGCCATATTGCCTTACAAAGCGTTCTTCGTCCAGCCTTAACCCGGGTCCACAGCTGCAAAGATCACGCTGTTTTCGAGGAGACGGTGCAGAGCATCGAGCGATCCCTGGTCGACTCGGAACTGGAGTCGCAGGCAATCGAGATGGCCTTGGAAGGGTGGGATCAGGCCAGCGCCAGGCAGCGGCAAAGTCGCGCCCAGTGCGGGGTAAGGGCGCTACGCACGGAAGTTCTGAGCTTTCTGCTTGGGGGGATCTCTTTTCGGGAGTTGTCCCGGCAGCTGGGAAGGAGCGATCTGTTGGCGGATTTTTGCCGGGTGCGGGAGCTGGACGGGATTCGGAGGATCTCCAAAAGCAGTCTGGAGCGGTGTTCGAAGCTGTTTGGGGAAGAACAGGTGCGCGGCTTGTAGCAGAGCCTGTGCGAGGTGGCGGGCAATGCCGATCTGGCCGGCTGGGCGGGATTGGAGCAGCCTTTTGAGATGGGGACCTGCCTGATCGATAGCACTTGTCTGGAGGCGAACATCCACTTTCCCACCGACTGGGTTTTGCTCAAGGCCGCCAAACTGATCCGTAAGGCGGGCCTGCGTCATCGGATGCCGCAAGGACCGGAGGATTATGCCAGGCAGATGAACGAACTATGCATGCGCATGGCTCATAGTCTTACTCCAAAACACTCGTTTGTGTACTTTGCACGCATGCTGTGACGAAACATAACAGTGAAGCGTTGCTTCTTTCAGTATCTCGCACAAATGCAGATTAGTCGAGCGATTGAGAGAGCGTCTAGCCTATTCGGATCGGGAGCGTTCTGGAAGGGTGCATTTCCGGATCTGGGAAGTTCCGGGGGCTGAATGCGATGTTCGTTCGGACCCGATCACCGGCGATCTGATCCTCCGCCACGACTCCTTCCTGGTCAGTGCGATGGACGCCGAAGAAAGCTGGCTCGGCCTGGACCGGCTCTTGGATCAACTTTGCGATTCCGGCAAATCCATCAAACTGGACTTGAAATCGAACGGGCATCTGGTCGAGCAGGCGCTGGAGTTCGTCGGCCATTACTGCTTCAACGACGAACGACTGTGGTTCGACGGCAACGTGGAAATGCTCAAGGAGCATGGCTTTCGACGGTTGGCCGAGGCCCATCCTGGCGCCATCCTCCAGTGTCCCGTGGATTTCCTCGGGCCACTGATCTGCAGCACGGAGGAAAAGGCCAGGGAGATTCTCGAGATGTTCACTTCCTGGGGCGTCAGCCGGTTCTCCATCGGCTGGGCCATGCCCAATATGCGGGAGGTTTTTGAACACCGGGACGACTGGGGTTACAGGTGAACGTCTACAACATCCCCGACCTCGAGTCCTTCCTCAAGGCGACGATTCTGATGCCGCGGTCGATTACGGCCGACTTTAACTTTCCCAAGTGGCGCTACTACGGGCGGGGTTCGGGTGAAGGCGGAACGGGGTTTGAGTACGACGTGAAAAAGCGTTAGATTTACCACCCTCTGGTGGTGAAAACAGAATGGGTCGCGAGCAACAGTTCGCGACCCATTTTTCTTCAGTGACGGCCTCGGGTCTCTATTCCATAGGATACTTCAGGCCCCATTGCTGGCGGATGCGGTCCATGATTCGCACGATGCCGAGGGTTTCGTCCAGGGGCATAACGGGGCTTTCAGTGTGGCCCTCTCGCAGACGGCGGCCGACTTCCTCGATCTGGTAGTTGAAACCGTTGCCCTCGAGGGGGCAATCAGCGGTCTCGTGCTCACCCTCTCGTTCGAGCGTAGCCCGGGTGGCGGCGTGGAAAGGTGGATGGACGATGACGCGGCCGTCCGTGCCGTAGATTCGGGCCTCGTCGTGTGTCTGGGTGCGGACGGCCGAGATGAGGAGGGCGAGCCGCCCCGACGGATAGCGGAGGACGCTCGCCGCCTGCTCGTCGACACCCGTCTTGCCCAGATGGGCGGCGCTCCTGACATCGTCGGGATGGGGCCCGAATATCATGGAGGCGAACGATACGCCATACACGCCGACGTCGAGCAGCGAGCCGCCCGCCAGGGAAGGGTTGAACACCCTGCCCAGTGGATCGACTTCGGTGCGATATCCGTAATTGACCTCGACCATTCGGACCTCGCCCAGAGCCCCATCTGAAATCCATCCGCGCACCGCGGCAATGGCGGGCAGGAAGCGGGTCCACATGGCCTCCATCAAAAACGCCCGCCATGGCGGGCCGTTCTGATGGCGGCCTCGGCCTGACGGGCATTGACGGCGAAAGGCTTCTCACAGAGCACCGCCTTGCCCGCTTCCAGGCAGAGGATACAGTTTTGTGCGTGCAAGGGGTTCGGCGTGGCGATATAGACAGCGTCGACGTCGCGATCTTCGGCAAGCTCACAGTAGGACGCGTGGCGTCTTGGCACACCGAAGGCGTCCCCGAAGGCCTCAGCCGTCGGGCGGGTCCTGGAACCGACGGCGACGAGTTCGGCATCGGGGACCGCGGCGAGGCCCTCTACGAATTTCCGGGCGATTTTGCCGGTACCGAGAATACCCCATCTGATGCGACCGCTCATAGCGCATTTGATTGCGTGCGGCGCCCGCCGCGCTCTGACGCGACGCCCGCCCGAACGTGAGGGTGCCGAGACCACGTGGCGTATTCCGTCGACCCCGCGGGTGGGATGATCTCGCGCAGCGCGTCCAGCGAGACGATGCCGCCATCGCTGTCACGGCCCTCGCCTCTCACCACACGCACGAATCCGAGGCCGATGCTCTCCGCAAGATCCCCGTCCCTCGGCGAGTCGCCGACGAAAATGGCCTGATCCGGCCTGATGCCCGTTTCGGCAAGGATGGATCTGAGCTGCTCGGCCTTGTTCCGTCCGTTCCGGAATCCCCGCAAGTCGTCGACGTAGTTCGCAAGCCCGGCCTTGCGGGCGTATCGATCGATCAGCTCCTGGCGAGTGCTGCTGCAGACGAACGTCTTGACGTCCTGTTTGGCGAGGTAAGCGAGGGTGGGAATCGTGTCGGGAAACAGGGGCTGCTCCAGGATGCGCTCGTTCTTCTCCGTCTCGAACGCAGCTACAACCTCTGCGTTCTTCGTGTGATTTGGGAAGATCTCCTCGAGCTGGCTCGCGAAGTCCAGGCCGGTGGTTTCCAGGTACCGGGTCCGCGCTTCTTCGGGTGCGAGATGGTAGTGCGCCGTCATCAGTCGAACCGCAAGGTCGGTGAGAAAGGGCATCGTGTCGGCCAAGGTGCCGTCGAAGTCGAAGATGACAGCCCTGAGCTCCCCGGCGGCCGATCGACCCTGAGAGTTCTCCAATCTCCACGACCGTCCGACCCGCCAGGCGACGACGAGGTTGGTATGCACAGCGGTGACGGCCAGACAGAGAAAGGCAAAGACGGGGTTGAAATGGGCCGCCAGACCGCCTGCGAAGAAGATGAACAGCCTGACGTCCCGTCCTCTGCCCGCCGCAATCCACCTTCCGGAGTAGCGGTAGCCGAGGTTGACCACGGACTTCGCGGAGGTGTAGCTGACCATGATGTGCCCCAGGATGGCGGCTACGCCCACCGCGAAGATCAGCAGCGGATGCCATCGCAGCCCCAGAAGAACCCGATCCCCCATCTGCTGTAGAACGTAGTAGGTGAACCCGGCGAACATGATGCCGTCGGCGTAGCGGTCCAGGACAGCGTCCAGGTAGTCCCCTATCTTGGACTGGAGGTGCTTGAGGCGGGCCACTTCCCCGTCGCAGCCGTCCAGCACGCTTGCCAGGTGGAGGAGAACGGCGCCGCCCACCACGTGGCCCAGGAAGAAGCACGCCGCGCTGACCAGAGCGACGAGGAAACTGAGGGCCGACACCTGGTTTGCGGTGATGCCTGGAAAGAACTTGAGGAGGAGCGGGGTGAACACCCGACTCGAGAGCGGCCGGTTGAGGCGGCGCGACACCCAGCCGTCGGCGGACTTGGACGACAGGTTGGAGAGGAGTATGCTTCTGCCTTTTGCCAGGGAAACGGGGTCGTCGACGTCGATCCAGAAGCGACCCTCGGTGTTGAAGGGACGGGCGAGTCCGGCTTCGGCCAGGATCCGAACGGCGCCCGACAGAGACGTGTCCCCACGCTCCAGGGACTCGCGGACTGCTGAGAACAGCGAGGGGGAGCAGAGGAAAATCCCCGTGTCGTAGGCGTTGTAATTTGCCAGATGCTTTCCGATGTTGTCGATTCTGCCGTCGTTGACGAGGACCTTCGTGACGTCCTCCACATCCACGCTGTCGTTCGAATCCAGGCCGTAGTCGACGGCGAGTCGGACTTCACCATCGTTCAGGGGCTGATCCCTGAGCCGCTTCAAAATCTCACCGTCGAATACGTGGTCGGACATGAGGAGCACAAAGCGTCCATCGACGGCTTCCTCGGCGCGAAGGACGGAAATGCCGTTGCCTTCCTCCCAGCGTTCGTTTTTCAGGGTTTTGATGCGAACGCCCATCCTGCGGCCGAGGCCGTCCAGGAACCGCGTGAGCGTGTGCCCGTTGTGGCCCGTGACCACGCAAAAGTCGTCGAGGCCCGCCCCGGCGGCGGTTCGAATGGTGCGTTCAATGAGAGGGACACCAAGGAGACGGATCAGGGGCTTGCTCGGGCCCCTGCCGGAGATCCTCTCCCCCTTTCCAGCCGCGATGATAACACATTTCATGGTTTGGCTTCCGGGATTTCAGTAAGACACCCAGGCGGCAATCAAAGACAGGGCACAAAAAAACCGCACGGACCCCGGGATGCCCATAGACGTGCGGTGGTTTTCTCTATTCGGCCTGACCAGAAGTCGGCCGTCTCGGCCGAGAGCCGAACTGCGCCTGCCTGTCGCCCTTCTACCCTTGAAATGAGGTGTTGAAAACCGCCACAGAATCGGTGAATGCCGAGGGGCCCCAACCTTCCGGATGTGGAGATGCCTGCATCGACCTCCATGTATATGAAAATCCGGAAAGGGAAGGATGTCAAGACCTATGTGTCTGCAGGGTTGCCTATGGTCGATTCCGGCTTGCCGGGACTAAGCGCTCTCCTTTGGAGTGCCCGAAGAGGGCCGGATCGGGCAAAAATCCGCCCTGAAGAAGCTTTATGCCGTCTTTATGGCTGCATTGTTTGCAATTAGATTGAACAGACGCTTGAAGTTGTAACTGAGGCACACCAAGTGCCATTCGGTGTCTACTTTGGAGATTCCTCGCAGGTGGAAGCGGCGGAATCCGAGTACCTCTTTGATAATTCCGAAAACCGGTTCGACGGTTTGCTTGCGCTTGCGGTATATCGCCCGGGCCGGCTCGGTGGCCATGCGATCGGCCATCGCCTGACGCCGCGGATCTTTGATCACAGCTGGTTTTCTCTCTTTCGGGGGCTTGAAATCGTATCGGGGTTGGTGATGCTCTCGTTCCTGTCCCATCGAGCAGTAGACCGTAGCACCGGTTTGTTCCACTTGTCCGATTTGCTCCATGTTCTCATAGCCGGTGTCTACCAGAATCGTAGCAGGATTTCCCAGTTGCTTCGGAATGCTTTCAAGATCATCGATCAACTCGTTGCGATCCGATGCGCACGTGCTGATCCGAGCACCTAATACCAATTGGCTGCCGTCGGCGTCGACTACCGCCTGAGCGTTGTATCCTTGGATATAAGGGCTTCGTTTGTTTACCCGCATCAACCGGCTGTCCTCATCGGTGAGGTTGACTTGATCGGTTGGTTCGGGCTCCTGCTTGGGTGCTTTAATGTGGCAACCCTTACTGCTGCCCTGGCGCTTGTTGCGCGCCCCTACTTTGGCTTCGTAGGCGGGCTGCTCGGCGGCCGCTTTGTCCCGGGCTCGCTTTTCCAAAACCGCTTTGGCCTTCCCCAGCTTCTCCTTCAGTTTCTCATGTCGGGCCAACTCCTCAGGCAGACGATCGCCCGCGTCGCTCTCAGTGCTATCGACCTCCTCGGCCTGCTTGACCAACTCTTCGACCTGTTGTTCCAACCGCCGCATTAACTCTTCACACCGCTCGTAGCTCACGCTCTTGTACTTATTTGCATTAGCCGCCATCTTCGTGCCGTCGATGCTCACCGTTCCTACCTTCAAGAGCCCAATGTGCCCCGCCATCGCCAATATCTCCACGAAACATTGCTCGAATAAGTCCCCGTTGCGACGCCGAAAACTCGCTATCGTATCGTGGTCCGGATGGGTGTCCCCGCTCAGATACCTCACCGCTACATCCCGATACGTCGCCCGTTCAATCTTGCGACTGGAAAAAATCCCATGGGCATAGCAATAGATCAATAGCGCCGTCATCATCGAGGGTGGATACTGTTCGCTGCCGCTGCCTCGCACGTTTATTTCGGCCAGGCGCAAGTCCATCTGTTCGACCGCAGCGATCACAAAATGGCTCTTCCGGAATTAGCGTGTGATTTTTTAACGCCTCTGCGGCGAATGCTCGACCCTCAGCCGCCCTCAAATGGCCTTTTTCAAGAGGATCTTTGTGAGAATCGGCGGGTGAGACATCGTACAAGCCGTAAATGTCACGCGTCGTTTTATTACTCATTGCACTTCAACAACTAATGCAATGGGTCAGGCTGCAGCGCAGATGAATTTCCCACGGAGAACC
>JAPUJU010000078.1 GCA_027296025.1 bacterium | reverse complement strand
CGCTTCGGGATCTGATGGGAATCGTGACGCAGGAAGTGATTCTCTTCAACGACACAGTACGCGACAACATTGCGTATGGCCTTCCGGAATGTTCGCCGGAGAAAGTCATTGAGGCAGCGAAAACGGCAAACGCCCACTCATTTATCATTAACCTACCCGACGGGTACGATACGGTTATTGGCGAGCGGGGCGCGCAGCTGTCCGGAGGGCAGCGTCAGCGGCTTTCGATCGCGCGCGCGGTACTGCGTGACCCGAAAATCCTGATTTTCGACGAGGCGACGAGCGCGCTGGACACGGAAAGCGAACTGCTCGTGCAGGAGGCGATCGACCGACTTCTCGAGGACCGCACGACCTTTGTGATCGCGCACCGTTTGTCCACCGTCCAGAACGCGGACAAGATTCTAGTTCTCGAGAATGGAATCGTTCGCGAGTTCGGAACACACGATCAATTGCTCAACTCCGGCGGAACATACAGGAAGCTCTACAAGCTCCAGTTTGGTATGGCGTCCTGACAGGGTACCATGCGATCAAAGACGAGGAATCTGTTGCTTGTCGCGCCGAGCTGGCTCGGCGATGCGGTCATGAGTCTTCCGCTCCTTGGATACCTCGCCGCGTGCGAGGGTGTTCGCGTGTGCGTAATGTGCAGCGGATACACCGCTCGTGTATTCTGGGGAGTGGACGAAGTCGATCAACTGGTCGTGTTGTCGAAAAGTGGATGGGCGAGGCGCTTCTGGCACCGCAGCCGGACCCTTCGTGCCATCGCTCTGGCCGCCGGCGTGGTCCTTCCGCCGTCTTTCTCGAGCGCATTGGCGCTCTACCTCGCGGGAATCCAGCATCGAATCGGCTTCCGGACGGACGGCCGCGGCATGCTGCTTACGCGGGGGCTGCCAACGCGCGGCTCGAGGGAGACCCATCTCTCGGAAAGCTATCTGGGGCTCGGACGCGAATTAATCGATGCCATGGGGATGCAGCAGCCGTCCGAACCCGACGTTCCTTCCGTCCGTGTTTTCGATAAGGACAGGGAGAGCACCGCGAAGATTCTGGGCAAGCGTTTGGATACCGGTTCCGGTTACGTGGTGGTCGTTCCGGGAGCGACGTTCGGTCTGACAAAATCGTGGCCGCGCGAGAAGTACCGCGAGCTGGTGACGATGATTGCGAAAGACGTGCCGGTTGTCCTCGTGGGCTCGGCGACGGAGCGTGAGATGTGCGACTGGATCAGCCACGACATCGGTGGCGCACACAACATTGCAGGGAAAACCGACCTTGGAACATTGTTCGGCGTTCTCGAGAGCGCACTCGCTGTTGTTGCAAACGACAGCGGCGTACCGCACGCGGCTGCGTCAATCGGGACCCCGGTTGTCGTTATCTTCGGGTCGACGTCGCCGACCTGGACGCGTCCGTTGGGCGATCATGTCGATGTGGTTTGTGAGCCGGTGCACTGCTCGCCATGCTTTCGCAGGGAGTGCCCGACTCAACTGGAATGCTACGCGGCGATTTCGCCGGAAATGATTCACGACCGGGTAGAACGGGCGGCCGGCACGCGTGGCTCGTCGGCCAAAGGAAACGTAAGCAACACGTAACGACATCGAAAACAAAATGGATCAGAAACGATTTGAATCACTTCTGGAAAGGTTTCACTCGAAGCGCGTTGCGGTCGTAGGCGACTTCATTCTCGACGAGTACCTCATCGGAGACACCCGGCGTGTATCGCGCGAAGCGCCGGTAATTGTGATCGACTACCGCGAAAGTGTGTACCATCCCGGGGGGGCGGCAAACGCGACCCAGAATGTGGCGAGTCTCAGCGGAAGCGCGCGGGCATTCGGCATGGTTGGCGGGGACAAGAACGGGAAAGTTCTCGCGGACATATTGAAAAAACGCGGTGTGGATCCGTCCGGACTGGTCACGGTGAACGAGATTTCGACAGCAGTAAAGACTCGGATCTTGGCGGGCGAGCTGCACGCGCAAAGGCAGCAGGTGGCGAGGATCGATCGGTCCTACAGGGTCGAATCAGGGGTGGAGTCACTGCACTTGCTTGCCGACCGAGTGGCCGCTGCGTGCGAGGACTCCGATGCGGTGTTGATTGCGGACTACGGAATGGGAGTCGTACCGGGTGAAGTGAGCCTGGCCGCAATCGAAGCGTGTCGCAACGCGGGTACGCCCGTCATCATCGACAGCCGTTTTCAATTGACCCACTTCAACGGCGCGACCGTCGCGGTTCCGAATGAGGTCGAACTTTTCGACGCGCTGAAGTCCAGGGATCGAAGCGCGAAACGGTTGGGCGAGCTCGCACACGAAGTGATTCAGAAACAACAGATGGACGGGTTGATCGTGACGAGGGGGAGCCGTGGGATGCTTGTGTTCGAGAAGGACACCGAGCCGGAGCCGGTTGGTATCGTGGGTAGCCGCGATGTGACGGACGTTACCGGCGCAGGGGACACGGTCGCCGCGGCCGTCGCGCTCACGCTGGGAAGCGGGGGCACATTGAGCGAAGCGGCGGAGATTGCGACGTATGCGGCGGCAGTCGTTGTCATGAAACGCGGCACTGCGACGGTGACGCGCAATGAGATGCTGAAACAGCGCGAGGAATGGAGTACACCGAAAACGGTCAAAAAGGATCTCGCTTGAAAGCAGAATCTGCCACGGTGTTTCGCAGCATGACCGCGCTCAAGACGTGGGTAAACAAGACGCGGGCAAAAAAGGTGGTGCTGACGAACGGGTGCTTCGATCCGCTTCACGTCGGGCACGTGCGTTATCTGCGGGGCGCGAAAGAGCACGGGGACTACCTCGTTGTCGCGGTAAATGACGACAAGAGTACTCGGGCGCTCAAGGGGCCGAATCGTCCGGTAAGCAAGGCCGGCGCGCGTGCGCGTGTGATCGCCGGACTCAAAATGGTCGACGCGGTTTTGGTTTTCGGAGCGCCAAATGTCTCGGGTGTGTTGAATCGGCTGCGCCCGGCCTTTCACGCGAAAGGAACGGACTATACACGCGAAACGGTTCCGGAACTCGAAACATCGCGTGCACTGGGAATCGAGACGATCATCGTCGGCGATCCCAAGGATCATGGGTCCACGGAAATCGTCGAACGATTGTCTACTTCGAATCGAAAAGGGAAAGAGTCACGTTGACGGACACTCTTGCGAAGGAAGTAACAGCAGAACTCGAAGCCGGCGGACGGATTCTCGTCAGTCGGCTTCAGTATCTTGGAGATGTCATCCTGACACTTCCATTGGTCGACGCGCTTCGGCGCAGGTTCCCCGATGCCGAAATCGACTACCTGTCGCGCGGACCGGGAGCGGATGTGCTCGAAGGAGAGCCGTCGTTGAAAGCCGTGTTTCGCGTGCCGGACGACGGTGGCGAGCGGGGCGCGACGGTGAAACTTGTGCGTGAGCTGAGGCGCCGAAAGTATGCCGCATCGATAGACCTCTACTCGAACTCCCGAAGCGCGCTCCTGACGTGGCTCTCGGGCGCGAAGCTGAGGGTGGGAGAAGCGAGACGTGGGAGGCGGCACCTCTACACTCATGCGACGAGGTCGCCGAACGGGGTTCGGTCGGCGATCGATTTTCATCTGCACTTCGGGCGATCGCTCGATATCGATGCGACGCCGGTTCGCCCTGCGTTGACCATCACCGAGGCGGAAAGTCGAACAGCAAGAGAGGAACTCACCTCGCTCGACATAATGGACCATCGCCCGGTCGTCGGTGTTCACCCTGGAGGCAAGTGGGAAGTCAAGCGCTGGCCGACCGCGTCGTTCGTCGAGCTCATCGAACGCCTGACAAGGCATGATGGGATTCAGGTGGTCGTTTTCTGCGGACATGGTGAGGAACCGTATCGCGACGCTGTCAAAGAGCAGGTTGGAGACAAAGCCACATACTTACCCGCCCGTCCGATCCGGCAGACGGCGGCGGTGATTGATGCGCTCGATGGTATGGTCGTGTGCGACGGCGGCGTGATGCATATCGCCGTCGCCGTCGGTACGCCGACGGTCGGAATATTCGGCAGCAGCGAGCCGGACATATGGTTTCCGTACGAAACATTCGGGCCCTACGTACCGGCGATCGTGCCGATCAGTTGCCGTCCGTGCCACAGTCACTTCTGCGATCACCTCAGTTGCCTGCATCGTCTCACCGTCGACAACGTGGAAGAAAAACTCCTCGATGTGATGCGCGGTGAACTTCATGGTACGTCACGGATGAACGGACGTTGAGATACCCGTGAAATCCCGACCAACACTCATTGCGATTCGACTTCGCCAGCTCGGCGATGTTCTTGCAACGCTGGGAACGCTGCGAGCAATCAAAAAGTCGGACCCGAATCGCCGTGTCGTGTACATCGTTGACAGTCTTTTTCACGAGCTTCTGAGTGAAGTCGAATTCATTGACCTTCTCTTGCCCGAACCGCCCCACACTCACGGGCTCCGGGGCAGTTCGGAATACGAACGTTATGTACAGCAGATTCGGGAGCTGCGCGCGGACAGCGTGATCGACTTTCACGGCAGCCTGCGCACGGCCATTCTCTCCGCTCTCACGGGGGCACCCAGACGCATTGGATTCAACGTCCGGCTACGCAGCGCGTTCTACACACACGTCGAACCGAGAGCGGAGTTTGAAAACGGAAGGCGTTTGCCACGCACGTCTCACGAATCGGCGATGTCGCTCGCGCGCCGTGGCGGACTGGTGAGTGTCGCGGGCCGCGCAGGGGAAACGATCACCGTCCCGGCGGTGCGGATCGAGAGTGCCAGCGAGATATTCGGCGAACTGGGACTTCCCGCGGGTGTCGTGAGTGCGCACAAACTGATTGGCCTCAACCCGGGCAAGGCTTACGCTTCGAAGGAATGGGGGGAGGATCGATTCGTCGAACTGTGTGAGCAACTGACGCATGAGGGGAACTCCGTTCTGGTCACGTGGGGACCGGGTGAACGGCCGCGCGCAGCGCGAATTGTAGGGCGCGTGCGGAAGGGCGTTTTTCTTTCCCCTCCGTTGAAGCTTCATGAAGTGCCCGGCGTCCTGGCCAGCCTCTCTCTTCTTGTCACCATCGATTCTGGACTGAAACACCTTGCCGTCGCCGTGGGGACCCCGACCGTCACGCTTTTCGGTCCCACGAGTCCCGGGGAATGGCACATGGGAGGCACGAACGATCGCGTCCTGTGGGCCGGTCTTTCGTGTTCGCCTTGCCGGCTTCTGGAGTGTCCGTTTGGCAGGCCGCCGTGCATGCAGCGGTTGACGCCGGATGCCGTAATGAACGAGGTTGCATCGGTCAGGGAAAGTCTCGTTTCCGTATGATCAGGCGCATGGTTGCTACGCGTGATGTCGTATCGTTCCCCGGACGGGGAGCCACCGTCGAAAACTGCGGCTCGCGCTGGTGAGCACGGGTGTATAAAAGAGAAGATCCCTGTTTCTCAAACTGGGCGGTGGTTTTTTATTTGGAGTTTTGGTTGCGGCAACCACCCGCAAGAAACGATACTTAAGGGGAAGTTGACCCGAATAGGCCGATTGAACTGAAAGAGGTTTTGTGATTCGAGCCCGTGTAATAACGCTCTCTGTGGTTCTTTTGGCACTGGTCTCACAGGGCGTACCTGCGCAGACCGGCGCGGACTCGCTCGATACGATTCGCAGGAATATCGAGGCGAACCGCCAGTGGTACGAGGGCGATGGGATCAGCCCGGAGAACCTCGCCTCCGAGGTGGCCGACAGCCTCCTGCCGACCTTCATACCGTTCGGCGAGGGCGAAAAGTTTGTCTACTCGGTTCAGTACGGCCTGATTACTGCCGGCGAAGCGACGATGGAGATTCGAAATATTTCCGCTATCGACGGCATTCCCTGCTACAACATCATATCCGATGCCCGGACCAATAATGTGTTCTCGAAAGTGTTCAAGATCCGAGACCGGTTTGTTTCGCTCATGGATACGACGAACCTCGTGAGTCTTCAGTATGAAAAACATCTTCGCGAGGGCAACTTCAAGAAAGATGAGTACGTCCGATTCGATCAAAAGGCCCACAAAGCGATTCACAATGACATCGAGATTCCTATTCCGCCGCGCACCCAGGACGTGCTCTCGTCGATGTACTATATGCGAACCCTGCCGCTGCGTGTCGGCCATTCGGTGTCGCTCGCAAACCATACGAACGGCAAGAACTATCCACTCTTGATCAAAGTGCTCCGCGAGGAGCGGATAACGGTCGATGCGGGTACGTTCGACTGTCTCGTCGTCGAACCGTTCCTCAGGGAACCGGGGCTCTTTCGGCAGAAGGGACGATTGACCGTGTGGGTGACGAACGACAGGTACAAGATTCCCGTGCTGATGAGGACCAAGGTTGTTATCGGTTCGGTATCAGCCGTATTGAAGAGTTACACCTACGCTAACAAGTTTAAAGATGTCGAGCAAGTACAGGGAAGAGGATCTCAGTAAAGTTCGGTCGCTGCCGATCGCGGAACGCGAGTCGAAGGTGCGCATCGAGCAGTTCGTCGATCCCGTCCCGCCGGGCAAGGGGGCCGCGCGGGCGTTCGACGGCCTCCGTGATGTATTCCCGGAGCTCCTGGGGGGGGACTCCATCCGCCGGGTCACTGACGCCATGCTGGCGGCGCGTGCCGGTGGAAAGGAAATCGTCTGGCTCATCGGCGCACACGTTCTCAAGTGCGGCCTCTCGCTCTACCTCAATTCCCTGATGGATCGCGGG
>JAPUJU010000077.1 GCA_027296025.1 bacterium | reverse complement strand
CCAAAAAAAAGGAACAATTCGACATAGCGTCGGAACAGATGGCGCCGGTCGGCGAACCTCGGAGCGATTGAGCGGCACACATAGGCGCGGCGCCTTGCCTGTCCGCGCACCGGTTCAAGGACCCGTCATCGAGGCCTCGACGCCGACCGACGGCTATTGACCCGAAGTCGATTGCAAACGTCACGAAGTCCACCGGGTTCACCAACTCGTCGTCGTTCAGATCGATGTCCAGCAACTCGTCCTCGTTGCGGAACCGGAGCGTCGTTGATTGTTGACCACGGCTGCAACAGCCCCAGTCGAGCCGTTGTTGTAACTTCTCCTACCGTGCCTATGAAAGAAACCAAACCGTCCGTTTTCTTTCACTGCGTCTGTGATGCTCCGAAACAAAGAGAGAATGTCGCGAAATCAACGAGATCGATCGAATCGTTGCCATCGGTATCGGCGCAAATGCAATCCAGATTGCCGGGAAGCTGCAAAGCAAAACATGTTGCGAATGTGGCAAAGTCAAGGAGATCAATGGACCCGTCTCGGGTGAAATCGGGACAGACCATCGACCCGAGGCGTGTGTCGTGTCGATCAGGCCTCCCGTTTGCGTTGCAGTCGGTAACGGCATAGGTCTCCGC
Organism: bacterium; assembly: GCA_027296025.1. Lineage (GTDB taxonomy): Bacteria > Krumholzibacteriota > Krumholzibacteriia > WVZY01 > WVZY01 > JAPUJU01. The sequence goes on along the minus strand of JAPUJU010000077.1, from coordinate 2,937 downwards.
CACCGAGCCGTTCGGACCTTCGCCGTGAAGAAACGATCTGACGTATTCGACGACGACCACTCGCGGATCAACGGAAACGCGAAGATAGCCGGAGTTATTTAAAAGCACGCCATTGGTGTAACGTCCGGGAGCGCGGAATCCCGGCCCGTAGGTCGCATCAGACGGTTGTGGCGTTTCGTGATAAACGACGCCATCGAGCAATTGCTGCGCGTAGGAATGATCGTGAGCGTGAAAGAATATGGCCACGTTGGTATCTCGGAGCAGGTCGTGAATGGGCTTCGACCATCCGGGTCGGTGCACGTCGAAACCGTACGAGCCGTCTTGATTCTCACCGCCCCATTCGTAACTTCCGAATCCGCCGACCGCATCGGACGCCGCCTCGATCCCACCGCGTCCGTAGAGATTGACTCCGCCGGTTACCTGGTGAGAGAAGACGAACTTAAACGTCGCCGCGCTCCCTTCCAGAGTATCCACGAGCCACTGATATTGCTCGGCACCGAGCGTCCAATCCCACCGCTCGCCGCTCCCGAAGTCGCCGGCGGGGTTATGGTGCGGCTTGGTCATGGTGTATCGGTATGGATCCAGCGCGACGAAGAGCGCGTCGCCCCACGAGAACGCGTAGTAATTCTCCTTACCGTCCGTGTTTCCGGAATAAAACGCATCGGTAGCGGGATCGGGATTCGGATAAGTCGCGAGCCTCGCGGTCTCCGACCAGCTCGCCAGCGGGTCGAGTTCGGCGAAGCGCCAGCCTTGCTCGGATTCGTGATTGCCGAGAACGAGAAACAAGGGGGATGAATGACATGCGACACCAAAAAATGAACGTTGGTCATGATACCGTCGCAGGGCTTGCTGGTACGTCGACGCATTCCCGATCCCTGAATAGATTTCGGTTTGAAACGTATCGCCAAGATCGAAGAGGAGATCGTGCGCGTCTGCTTCGATCAAGGCCATAGTGTTCGCGTAGAGACCGCGCAATCGCTCGCCGTCTTCCGACCCGATGGAGTCCTGAAGGTGCGAGTCGGCTTGTACTCCAAACCGAAACGCATCGCCGGGCTCGCGGCGGGTATGAAACGTACGGACGGGTCTTTCGATCCAGACGCAATCCGGCATCGAACAATACACGACGCGATAGAAGTGCCGCGTATTCGGGGCCAGGTCGTTCAATTGGACTTCGACGACGTCGCCGGGATTATACGAAATAACGGGAGTCTGGGACCAGGGTCCAGCCGGATCCAAGCCGTATTCTACCAACGCGTCGAGCCTGACTTCCGCGATGGCATTTACCGTGATCGAGTCGTCGGTGGGTCGGCCGAGTATTTCCGTTCCGATCCAATCGGCGCCGCAAACGGCTGCAACGGTGAAATAGACGAAGAGTTCCGGCACTTCAGAATCCCCTTCCGCGGTCAGTCACCCGGCCGTTCACAGAGGAAGCCGGCGGCCGATGACAAACACTCACTCACTCGCCCGATATGCATGAATCAGCATACCACAACGATGGGTTTTCGGACAAGGAAAAAATGAGCGTGTCGATGAAGCAACAGGGTACGCGACTGGGTTTTCTGGCTTGGAACAGGCCGCTTGGGCAGTTTCGCGAGCCACGGCGTCCCCGCCGCAAAGTCCCCGCTGCAAATATCCGGCGATCCGGCCGACTGATTCCATTACCAAAACTCAGCAAGCGTAGGCTTCGGCGACGCGCCTGCGCGGGTCCGGAAGGTGCTGTTTTCCGCCGCATGGGCGGCGCCGAATGCGGCGCCGAGAGCGCCATCGGCGGCGCCGAGAGCGCCGTTTGCGCCGCCTCGGCGCGCCTTCGAGTGGCTGCGCAGTAAGGATGGGTCGGTGGTTCAGTGAACCGGCAGTACGAGTGAACGGGGGAAGCGCGGATTCGGGGTCCGAGCGTCGCGGTCCGAGGGAACGGAAGAGCAACGAAGGGGAAGGAAGCGGTCAGGGAGAAAAGAAGGGGTTCAGGGACCCAGGGAGCAAGAAACGGTTGGATCACGAATGGGCGCAGATGGATGCAGATGCAAATAGGCAGGAGAATCATTTCTTGTGATGTATGTTGTATATACAACTCTCGGATAGAAGAGCAGCAGGAGCTTAGAAGATTTGCAAGTGCAAGTCTTCGTCGAAGTCCGAGGGAACAACGAAGCGACGCGGGAGCGTTCGGCGATGAGCGATGAGGGTCGTGGAGGCGGCGGTCGGAATGGCTGGTTATGACCGACCGGTGACTCCATCCGAAATTGGAATCAATTTCAAATTGGACTTACGGACAATTCGGCAACGTATTCGTCGAACTCCGGTTGAAGATCAGCGACAACGTCGCGAAGTCCAACAGGTTGATCGCCCCGTCCAAGTTCAGATCCGAACACGCACACGCCGCTGAAGAGGACGGCAAAGCATTGAAGCAGACCGCGAAAGAGGCGAAGTCCACCAGATCGACGTTGCCACCAGAGCCGTTAATATCGCCGCAGGTGCTCGAGCAGCCCGGGTATTCGTGGGCACCCATGTCGACGATGGGCGGTGTCCCGTTTCCGGAATCGGCGGTTTCTGGATCGTCTACGAAACGCGGGATGCCGTCCAGGTCGGTGGTGACGCCGACCGGCACGGCCGAGTTGTCCGCCGCGTCGATCGCCGGCGAGCCCGGCTGGAGGCGCAGGTCGTCGTCCGCCGTCCCCGCTGTGTTGTCCGCCCCGTCCGCATCCTCGAACAGCGGATCGCTGCTTATGTTTCCGTTCGCACCCGCGCCGGAATAGTTCTGAATGCACGAGTAGCGCACCGTCGACGACCCATTCGCGATGGTCAGTTGCCCCGTCTCGTCCGTCCCACTCGCGTCCGAGTTGTTCCACAGCACCGAGTTCTCCAGCGTCAGCGACGCACCCCCGCCGGTCTGAAACACTGCTCCGCCCTGGTTCGACGCGACGTTCTGGGTGAACGTGCAGT
>JAPUJU010000076.1 GCA_027296025.1 bacterium | reverse complement strand
TCGAGAAATATGTCATAGGCTTCGTTGGCCCCGGTGCTCGGGTCCGGGTCGTGCTCTTTCCACACCCTCTTGAGCATCGCCTCCTGCTTACCCATGTCGTAGGTTTTGAACTTGCCGTAGTCATCGTCACCCAGCAGGAAGCGCGCTTCGGCGAGATACGTTTTGCGTGACAGCTCCCACGTCCGCATGTCCCAGGCGACGACAAACTTTCCGCAGGGGACATTCACGTGGCCTCCCTCGTCGATGCCCGCGCTCACATAGAGTGAATATGCGCCCGCGGTGAACCGGGTCAGATCCTCGCGAATAACGATCGGGTATACGTCGAATCCTGGTGCGGTCGCGGGGGTTGATTTCCTGGCGGGCAGCTGGATACTCGCCTGTTTGACGACTTCGCCTTCCGTATCCAGAATAACGGTTTGAAAATTCAGCCTGCCGATATCCGCGTAGCCGGCGGGGACGTATGCCTCGAGATAAACCTGCAATGTGTCGAGGTAGAGTCCAAACAACCGGCTCGGATTCGGATGATATTGCGTCCGCCCGTCGACGCGTTCGATGGACCACAGGTACATCGGGTCACTCAGCGATACGTCAGTTTCGGAAAATTCCGGGACATCGAGCGGGTAGTCGTTGATGAGAGCAACGTTATACTTCTTCCTGACCATTCCCATCAGGGTTTTCTTCGGCGCCAGCACGTCCATGAGGGCAACCGAAAGACGATACGACCCAGGCTCCAGATTGTATGTCTTGATGAGCGTCTGAAATCGAACCGGGTTGTTTGCATCCTCCTGGTTCCTCTCGCTGAACGACACGTCCAGGATCTCGTTGACCTTTTCGCGGGCGTCCGCATCCACGATCAGGATCGTCAGTTTTGTGCGGCTTATGTACTCGGATTCTCTCTTCTTGAACGCCAATCCACCATTCGGAATCCGAATGTACAGATCCTGCTGAAGTCCGCCCGCCTGCAGACGAAACGTCGCCGTATCCAGGAAGAACTCGAAATCGCCGCGTGCGGCGTTACCTCCCTCGGCAGAACCGGGAACCAGCATCGCCGCACACAGGACCAGAAAAATCGTTATGTTCGCGGTTGCATTCCGCATCAGGTGCTCCAGCTTGAATATAAAACGGGCACCCCCACGGTGCCCGTCCTTTTTAGTCTGTTTCGAGGGCTCGCGCTCTCTAATAGCTGAACGCCAGGGAGAGACGATGCGTGTCCCCGAGAAATCCCAGATCGACCCACGAGTAGTCGAACAACAGATCTGAGGTCTGCGTGGTGTCGAATCTCAGTCCGAATCCCGCCGCCGCACCTTGCGTGTCGTATGCAACGTTGAATCCGCCCCGAAGGAAGAAGAACTGATTGAAACCATACTCGCCACCGAAATTGACGCGTTCAACGTTGTCGGACGGATGCGAAAACTCTCCGACGGCCTGCAGAGAGTGCAGTCCGGTCTGGTAGGCATCCATGGCGAGCCCGACTTTGAACAGCGTTGGCATTTTCGACTCACGATCGTCATAGTCTACCTTGCCGCCCAGGCTCTGGATCATCATGCCGAGGCGCATGCCGCGGAAACCAATGCGGTAGATGAGCCCGAAATCGATCGCGTACGTGTTCACGCTTTTCTCGGCGAGACCAGAATGAATGAAGTGAATCGTACTGCCCGCGGAGAACTTGTCCGTAAAGTACTGAGCATACGAAATACCGAACGACATATCGCCGGCATCGAACTCCTGACCGGTACCTTCCGGCAGAAAGATCGTCCGCTCGATCTGCGGATCGATTGACAGCGCTCTCATGGAAACTCCCCACGCGCCGGGAAGGAACGGAAGCGAGAAGACGGCCGTGGCGTAGTCCAACGATACGTCCGCCGGCCAAAACGTGTGGTTCAACGAAACATCTGTCCGTGTGACATCGACCATACCTGCCGGGTTCCAATAGGTCGCCGTCGCGTCGTCTGCGATCGCCGTGAACGCGCTCCCCATACCTGTGGCCCTCGCGGACACACCAAGCTTCAAGAATTGCATTGCGAAGGTTCCCACCTTCGCGAAGGGCTCCGTCGCAATCGCGTTGGCGGGCAACATGAAGGCCAATAACCCAGCTATCAAGATTAATCCATTCCTGGATCGCACAATGCTACCTCCTGCGGGCGTTTTTCTTTTAGTAAGGGGGAGTTTCGTCATCTGTCTGCTCATTGAATTCATACCTTGTTAGAACTCGAATCCGAAACCGATTCTCCAGATCCGGTGGTTTTCGAAGACCGTCGGGTCATGTACGGGAATAAAGTCGTCCCGGCCGTCATCGTCGATATCCTGGAGGTAGGCACCACCGAAGCGGTTCGTCTCGGTAAGATACGAACCTCCGTCCATTCCCGCAACCTGCTGGAGCGGAAAAACAAGCGGCGCGTCGCCTCCGGGCAGCGGAATGTCCTGGTCGAGAAGGTTCCGGCCATCAAAATAGAGCGTTAGCTCACGGCCGTAAATATTGAACTTCTTGCGAGCCTGAAGGCTCAACCGATGCGTCATATCGAATCGGTTGGTGTTCTCCCACAACGGGTTCGCAAGTCGCGCGAAACGATCGACGGGTGTCCAAGGGAGCCCGGATCCAAACTGGTAGATCGCCGTCGCACCCCAGTTGTTCCTGTCCCGCAGACGGGCCGTCAAGTTGAACGTGTGGCGCTGGTCCCAATTGAGCGGTTGCTCCTCGGTCGGAAGATGCGTAAGGCCATCGGCCGAACGACCGAAATCCGAGTCACTGGCAACGCCATCAGCAAACGCGTATGTGTAGGCGGCTTCGAATCCAAAACGCCGCGTGAGGCGTTTCTCCAGCGAGATCTCGAGTCCACGCGAACTCGCATAGGTCTTGTTGATGAAGCGGAAGCTTTGAATACCGGTCGAGTCGTCCGTCACGCGGGTGGATGAGATCAGACCGAAAATGTCTTTGTTGAACACGACGAAATTACCTACCACGGTTTCACTGAACTGATGCGCAATACCGGCCTGGTAGGAGATCGTGAGCTCCTCACCAAGGTTCGGGTTCCCCAGCGTGCCGGGGGCGCCGATGGCGTCCTGCGTCCGGAACAGAAACGCGCGGCTCGGCCACTGCGTAAAGCGTCCATAATGGAAGAAGAACTTGTCACGGTCGGTGATCGGAAACGCCATACCGAGGCGTGGCGACCAGTTCCACTTGAAACGTTCGAGATCGGAGGCGACATCCTCGCTGTTGATGTCGATGCTGACGTTGCCCGTCTCGAAGAACTCGAAACGGAGACCGGCGTTAACGACCATCCCTTCGTATTCCCACTTATCCTGCGCATACACGGCGCCTTCCCAGTTCACGTTGTTAAACACGTTGGCGCTGAGGCCCTGCTGGCGCTGTCCAAACTCGTCTTCACGAGTTTGCGCCGGGAAGAACCGGTCCTCTTCATCGAGGTCATTCCGCAGAATGAGAAGCCCCGCTTTCATCCGGTGACCCTTAACCGCTTCGGACGTGACGTCCGACTTGAGCAGCCACTGCACGGACTTTCGGTCTGAGTATCGCGGGTAGTCGTATGCCGTCACGAAGTACGCGTTCGGCGGGAGGTCTCCCGGATCGGTGTACCAGATCGCCTGGCTGATTCCGCCCTGGAGAAACGTCCCGTCGGGAAGCGTCGTCGGGAGGCCGGCGGACGAGTATTCGGCCGGGCCCTTGTCGTTGACGCTCCGCTTGCGATTGAACTCGAGGCGGCTCACGTTGATCGAGTACAGCATATTCGAGCGAATATTGTGGTTGAAGCCAATCTTCAGCTGCAGGTTTTGGCTGGTAATGTCAGGTGTCCGCTCCGCGGAGTTGAAGAACACGTACGAAGTGTCATCCTGGAAATTACTGAACCGGCTGAACGGAAACTGGAATCCCTCGAAAAGGACCCACGGCTTTCGCACGGGGGTGCCGGATGGGTTGAGGTTTTCGTCCCACAGAATGGTCTCACCCGTCACAAGATCGACACCGCGGAACTTGACCTCGGTGATGAGCTCGGTCGAGCCGTCCGGGTTTCGGATAAGCTGTTCGACGATTACCGTTCTGGGATGGGGTTGCGTAGGCTGATGATTCGGGTTCGGTGTTACGCCGTCCTCGAGGAATGGCTCGTTCGCAGCAACTTCCTGGAGCCAGGGACCCTCACGCTGAATTGAAATACCACCGTACGTGAACCGGTTTGCGCCGGTGCCGGCCGGGATCAGACGCTGAAAGTAGTAAACCTTTTGCACAAAGCCCTCGACGTTCCAGTTGTGCTCGTAGTCCTCGAACTTCGAGCGCTGAACGATGGCTTCACCCGTCAACTTGAACGGCGCCTTGTTCCACGTCAGCTTTGTCTGCAGGTTCAGCGACTGACTCTGACGTTCCGTCAACTTGAACCAGTCGTTGAGTCGATGCTCTTCGCGGGGACGGATTGTGACATTTTCGCCGTCCTGAAATGTACCTTCCGCTGAAACGTAGTAGCGGAGGCTTCTCCACGGGGTCGGACCACCAAGACCGATGCTGATCCGGTCGTAGTTCGTGTACGTTTTGTCCGCGCGCCCGAAGTCGTCGGTGAAGTAGCGGAGCTCACCACCGAAGACCGACCCGCCTTCTTTCGTGGTAATGTTAATAATGCCCGACTGCGCGTTTCCATATTCGGCGTCCATGCCGCCGGAAATAATCTCGGCGCCCGCCTCGCCCAGCTGCCCCACACGGATCGCACCGGTACCAAGCGGATCATCCACCGGGACGCCGTCGATCTGAGTCTGAATTTCTCCGGCGCGACCACCGCGCGCGTGCAGTTCGTCACCCATCTTCACGATTCCTGTCTTCAGCGCGATCGCGTCGATCGCGTTGTCGACCGGCATGTCTTTTACCTGTTCCGCACTGATGGAAGCGCGTACGTCGGATGAGGTTACCTCAACCAACTTGCGTTCCGCATAGACATCAATTCGTTGCGTAACGGCAACGATCGTTTCCTCGAGTCGAAAGCTGACCTCGGTAGTCTGATTCCCATTGACGACGATGTTGGCGAGCTCGACGGTCTTGTAGCCCATCATCATCGCCTTGATTTTGTAAGTCCCGACAGGAACGCCCGTGATTGTAAACTGGCCGTCATCGAGACTCATCGCACCCTTCGCCGATCCGACGATTACGACGTTGGCAAAAGCCAGTGGGGTCTTCGATTTTTTGTCGAGGATTCTGCCTTGGATGGTTCCTACCCCCTGGGCGTAGAGGGTGGATGCACCCAGAAAAATGGAGGATGCGATGAACGCGGTGGCGAGCATGAATCTCACCGTAGCTACTTTTAACATGCGTTCACCCCTTTCAGACGGACGTCTAGTACCTCAAAAGTCTGTTCCTGGTGGGGACAGAACATCTAAGAACAGGTCGGCGCCTATCCCAGAGTTCGAAGGTGGGGTCACTCTAGCACACGTAGATTCGAAATACTAGCCGAAATAGCTGACTTTCCGGTGGAAATATATTCGGCTTCGCCCGGCATGTCAAACGATAATCTGGCCCCGGCGGGGCTCGCCGGGGCTCCCGTTTTGCCCCCTGTTGGAGCACTACCTGGACGGTTTCTCGTCATAGAGCCAACAGCTTACCTGATGCCCGGCGGAAACCTCTTTCAGCACCGGCACGTGGGTGCGGCAGACATCCATCACCTCCGGACAGCGGGTGTGAAACGGGCATCCAGGCGGCACGTCGGCCGGGCTCGGCACGTCCCCCTTGAGCACGATCCGCTCGCTCCGCCTCTTCGGATCAAGGCTCGGGATCGCACTCATAAGCGCTTTCGTATACGGGTGCTTCGCATGCTCGTAGAGCATCGAGCTCGCCGTCATTTCGACGATTTTACCGAGATACATCACCGCCACCCGGTCGCTGATGTGCTCGACGACGCCGAGGTCGTGTGCGATGAAAACCAGGCTCATTTCGAGATCACGCTGCAGGTCCGCAAGGAGGTTCAGGATCTGGGCCTGGATCGACACGTCCAGCGCGCTGACCGGCTCGTCCGCTATGATCAGCTCCGGTCCTACGGCGAGGGCCCGCGCGATCCCGATCCGCTGGCGCTGGCCGCCGGAGAACTCGTGCGGATACCGGCTCATTGCCGCAGCGGGCAGTCCGACCCGGTCCAGCAACTCGACGACACGTTGCCGGACGGCGTCACCTCTGGCGAGTTTGTGAATTTGGATCGCCTCGGCAATCATGCTTCCCGCCGTCAGGCGCGGATTCAAAGAACCGTACGGATCCTGAAAAATGATCTGCATTCGCTTGCGCATCTTGCGCATGTCAGCGGCCCCGAGATCGAACACAGAAACACCGTCCAGGTTCACCTGCCCGCCGGTCGGTTCGATCAGCCGCAGAATTGTCCGGGCAAGCGTCGTCTTTCCGCAACCCGATTCGCCGACCAGCCCGAGCACTTCCCCTTTGTGCACGTCGAAGCTGACATGGTCGACCGCTTTTACGTGACCGACCACGCGCGAGAAAAAGCCTCTGCGAATCGGAAAATACTTTCGAACGTCGCGGACGCGCAGCAGCACTTCGTCGGAAGTCGGGCGTGATGGATCGTTCCTCGTCTGCGTCGTTTCGGTCATCGAGTTTCCCGTGCGGACGTCACCGCGGTGACGTCTTTCCAGCATCGTATACGGTGCCCCGGTGACACTTCACGCATCTCAATCGGATCTTTCCTACATTTGTCTTCGACGAACGGACAACGGTCCGAAAACCGGCAACCGGAGGGGTGACTTCCCGGGACGGGAACGGTTCCCGGTATGACCGGCAACCGTTCCGAGCGTTGCGAAATCCGTGGAATCGACGCCTGCAATCCGATCGTATAGGGATGGCGAGCGTCGGCGAAAATCGATTCCACATCCGCCTCTTCCACCGCCTGGCCCGCGTACATAACGACGACGCGGCTCGCCGTCTCCGCAATGACACCGAGGTCGTGCGTGATCATTAGCACGGCCATATCGAACTTCTGCTGGAGCGTCCACAGCAAGTCGAGAATCTGAGCCTGGATCGTTACATCGAGCGCCGTCGTGGGTTCGTCGGCGATCAACAAACTCGGATGGCACGAGAGCGCCATCGCAATCATTACCCGCTGGCACATTCCGCCACTCAACTGATGCGGGTACGCTTTTGCGCACCCCGCGGGATCGGGGATCCCGACGACGTCGAGCATTTCGATAGTTCGCTCACGAGCCTCTTTCTTGCGAACGTTCTGGTGAAGCAGGACTGCTTCGTCGATCTGGTAGCCACACGTGAAGACCGGGTTCAGGCTTGTCATCGGTTCCTGGAAGATCATCGAAATCTCGTTCCCACGAACGCTCCGCATCTCGGACTCGGGCAGGTCCAGGAGGTTCCGATCCTTATATAATATCTCGCCCGAATCGATGCGCCCCGGTGGGTCTTGAATGAGGCGCATGACAGCGAGCGCCGTAACCGTTTTGCCGCAACCACTCTCACCGACGACCCCGAGGGTTTCTCCCTTACGGATCTCCAAGCTGACCCCGTCGACGGCACGCACTCGACCGTGCTCGGTCTGAAAGCTGCAGACCAGATTCCTTATCTTGATGAGCGATGCCATGGGGTCGGGCCCGGCGTCATCGGGCATTCGACTCTAGAGAGATATCTCATTCAGGATCAAGGAAAAAGACAAGGGCTAACGGTAGCCCTGTGTGTCCAGCGCATCCCGCAAACCGTCGCCGAGAAGATTACACGCAACAACGGCCACAACGATCGCGAGGCCCGGAAACGCCGAGACCCACCAGGCGGAGAGAAGAACCTCCCGTCCGTCGAGCACCATGCTCCCCCAGCTCGCCACCGGCGGCTGAACACCGAGACCCAGAAAGGACAGGTACGATTCCAGAAGAATAATGGTGCCGACACGAAGCGTGGCCGCCACCACGACCGTGCCGAGGATTTCGGGAACGAGGTGTCGCATAACGATCCGTGTCCGTCCCGCTCCCGTCGCGACGGCCGCCTGGACGAAGTCCCTCTCCTTCAATGAGAGCACGCGTACACGTACGAGACGCGCAACACCCATCCAACCGGTCGCAGCGAGCACAGCAACGACGAGCCAGAACGTATTCACGAAGAAAGCGGTCAGCGTCAATGCGAGCAGCAGGCGTGGAAATGACAACAGCCCATCGACCACCCGCATGACTGCCTCATCCCATCGTCCCCCAAGATAGCCGGAAAATGCACCGACGAACATTCCGAAAACAGCCGCGAGCACGACCGCAAGAAAACCAACGGCGAGCGAAATGCGGCTGCCGTAGATAACTCGGCTCAACACGTCGCGCCCGAACTTGTCGGTCCCCATCGGATGTTCAACCGACGGCGGCCGGTACCGTTCGAGCGCCGGATTGGACTGCGCGACCGGATCGTACGGTGCGAGAAGCGGCGCCAGGGCGGCAACGCACAGGAAAGCCACGAGCAGCGACGCTCCGACGACAGCGACGCGGTCTCGCTGCATCCGCGCGAAGTAGGAGCGAAGACGTTCCGCCACGGGGCGGTTTTCGATCCAGCGTGCGGATGAGCCGGCAAAATAAAGAACACTCAACCCGGCAAGAACGGCCAGGTGTTCGACGGTCGAAGATACGCCCCACAAAGCGCCGCCACGGACAAGGACGACGAGCAGGTAGACATAAAAGAACACACTGACGATACCGCCGAGCCAGCCCAGGTTGTGTGAAGTGAGCGGCGGCAGCCAGCGCGAAAGATTTTTCAACACCTCATTTTTCATAGCGAGTCCTCAACCGGACACTGGTTCCGAACCGGTCGGCAGTTTGATTCTCGGATCAACGAAGTAATACGAGACATCGGCGAGAAGATTTCCAAGAACCACCATGCACGCTCCGACGAAATTCACTGCAAGGATGACGGGATAGTCGCGCGCAAAAATTGAGTCGACGACCAATGATCCCATTCCCGGCCACGCAAAAACTTTCTCGACCACGACAGCTCCCCCGAGAAGAATCGGCACGCTGAGCCCGACGACCGTCAGAATTTCGGGCAGCGCGTTCTTGAACACGTGCCGACGCATGATCTTTCCCTCAGTAACTCCTTTTGCACGCGCGGTCTGTACGTAATCTTTGCGAATCACATCCAGCAGGCTCCCGCGCGTGAAACGCGCAAGTGATGCGGCACTGCCCAGGGCGAGTACCGCAACGGGCAGTACCATGTGTGCGGCACGATCTCGAACCACGTCCCATATGCCGTCGCCAACTTGGAGCGAATACATGCTCGCCGACGGGAGATACCCGAGCTTGAGCGAAAAGAAAGCGACCAGGATGAACGCGAGATAAAACGACGGGATCGAATACAGAACGAGAAAAAACAACGAGAGGGCCCGGTCGAGAATGCCGTGGCGCCGGGCGGCCGAAAGCATGCCGAGCGCGACCCCGAGCAAGACCTGTATCAGGAGCGCCGTGCCCGTGAGGATCAGGGTTCGCGGGATGGCTTCGGCCAGAATCGCGGAGACGGGACGGTACTCGGACGTGCTCATGCCGAAGTTACCCACAAGGAAACTTCGCATCGTTTTCAGATACTGAATCGGCAGCGGGTCTTCGAGGCCCATCTGTCGCCGCACGAGATCCATCGCAGCTGGATCGATCGCCGGACTGTAGTAGCGGGTCAGCGGGTCACCGGGAGCAAACTTGATGATGAAGAACGACGCAGTGACGACGACAAAGATGAGGATTCCCGCGTGAAGCAACCGACGCAAAAGAAATCGGATCATAGGCAGACTACTCTTGCAGCGGCGCGGTGAGAATCGGCTTGCGGTTCGCCGTCACCTCGTCGAGGCGCCGGACCGGTGTTTCGTGCGGTGCCGACCTTAGAAGTTCGGGATTCTCGGCCGCCTCTTTGGCAATCTGTTTCATGACGTCGATGAATCGGTCGAGCGTTTCCTTGCTCTCTGTTTCCGTGGGTTCGATCATCAGCGCTTCCGAAACGATAAGCGGAAAATAAATCGTCGGCGCGTGATAACCGAAATCGAGCAGCCGCTTCGCAATGTCCAGCGTCTTGACACCGTACTTGCGATACTGTTCACCGGATGCGACGAACTCGTGCATGCAACGCTTGCCGTACGGAATGGGATACAGATCGCCCAATGCGTTCGCGAGGTAATTCGCGTTCAGGTTCGCCGTAGCGCTGATCCGCTTGAGCCCCTCGGCACCGTGGCGCGTGATGTACGTCAGGGCCCTCAAGTAGATCCCGAAGTTTCCAAAGTATGAATGGATGAAGCCGATGCTGTTCGGATTCTTGCGGTCGAGGTGAAACTCGCCGCCGTCTTTACGGACACGCGGCCCGGGAAGATATTTCGCGAGCTCTTTCTTGACCCCCACCGGACCGGAGCCCGGTCCGCCACCGCCGTGCGGCGTTGAAAACGTTTTGTGAAGGTTGATGTGCATGATGTCGAAGCCGAAATCGCCGGGGCGCGCGCGCCCCAGAAGCGCGTTGAGATTGGCTCCGTCCATGTAACACAGCACGCCGTGATCGTGAGCGATCTTCAGGATCTCGCCGATCTGGCTCTCGAAAATCCCGAGTGTGTTAGGAACGGTCAGCATCAACACCGCAGTGTCTTCGTCGATGGTTTCGCGCAACACATCGAGATCGACCTCACCGTTTTCACCCGACGGTATCGAGTGGTTGGTGTAACCCACCATATGCGCACTCGCGGGGTTCGTGCCGTGTGCTGAATCCGGAACGAGCACCTTGTGCCGGTTTTCACCGCGGTCCGCAAAGTATTTCTTTGCAATGAGCATGCCGACGAGCTCGCCGTGTGCACCCGCCGCCGTTGACAACGAAAACGCATCCATTCCCGCGATTGCGCAGAGCTTTTCTTCGAGCGCGTGAATCACTTCCAGCGCGCCCTGTGTGTCCGCGTCGGACTGTTCCGGGTGCAGGCCCGAGAATCCGAGCATCGCCGCTACATCCTCGTTCACCTTCGGGTTGTACTTCATTGTGCAACTTCCGAGCGGGTAGAGGTTCTTGTCGATGTGGTGGTTCAGGATCGAGAGTTCGATGAAGTGCCTGACCACACCGGGTTCGCTCACGTGCGGAAGACCCGGCCGGTCCCGGCGAAGGTACTCATCGCTCACACTGGTCGGCGCCGCGGCCGGCTCGCCTGCAAAGCGGTAACCGCGCCGGCCCTTCTTGCTCATTTCGAATAATGTTCGCGGCATATCTTTTTCTTACGATACGTTCTTGAGAACCGAACCGAACGCTTCGAAGTCCTGTGTCGTTCGTTTCTCCGTGACGGCGACAAGCAAATCGTTCTTTGCGTTGCTTCCGTAGAACTTCGAGAGCGGAATTCCGGCCAGAATACCGACCTTGCGCGCCTCCGAGATTACTGTCGTTGCGTCAACGGGACACCGGACGACGAACTCACGGAAGTACGGCCCGTCGAAGCGCAGTGAATAGCCGGGAGACGCTTCGATCATCGACGCGAGTTCGTGCGCCCGCGCGTGACAGATTTTCCCGAGTTCGTGAAATCCTGTTTCCCCAAGAAGCGCCATGTAGACCGTCGACTTCAGGGCGAGAAGGCCCTGGTTCGTGCAAATGTTTGACGTCGCTTTCTCACGGCGAATGTGCTGCTCGCGCGTTTGCAGGGTCAGTGTAAACGCACGTTTCCCGTCCACGTCGGTCGTCTCACTGACGAGACGCCCCGGAAGGCTCCGAACAAATTTCTGCTTGCACGCCATGAAACCGAGCAGTGGCCCACCGAAGCTCATGTCGTTGCCAAGAATCTGTCCTTCGCCAACAGCGATGTCGGCGCCGTAGTCTCCAGGCGACCGGAAGATCGAAAGCGAACACGGGTCCACCGCCACGACAAGCAAAGCACCGACATTCGTGATCGCCTCGCGAATTTTCCATGGTGCTTCCAGGACGCCGAAGTAGTTCGGAGTCTGCACAAGAACGGCGGCAACCTCGTCGCCGAGTTCGGCCAGCAGGGAGTCGCGGTCAATGTCTCCACTGTCCGAGTGTGGGATGGCGATCAACTGCAGGTCCTGGGCGGTCGCGTACGTTTTAAGCACGCCAACGAAACGCGGATTGATGTTCGTCGAGTGTACAATCCGACTACGGCGCGTCACCTTTGCCGCCATGAGCGCAGCCTCCGCGAACGCGGTCGCCCCGTCGTACATGGACGCATTCGCAACGGGCAACCCGGTGAGGCGCGAGATAAGCGACTGGTATTCGAAAATGACCTGGAGCGTGCCCTGGCTGACCTCGGCCTGGTAAGGCGTGTAGGCGGTGTAGAACTCCGACCGGCCCGCTAGGTGCTTTATAACGGAAGGGACGATGTGGTCGTAGATGCCTCCGCCGAGAAAGCTCGTCATGCCGCCAGCCGGATTGTTCCTGCTGGCAATTTCCTGAAAGTGCTGGACGGTCTCATACTCGCTGAGGCCTGTGCCAATCGCGAGCGGCTCCGTCAAACGAAACGCTTCCGGGATCTGCGTGAAAAGCTGATCCTCGGATTCGAGACCGATCGCATCAAGCATTTCCCTCCGCTCCTCATCCGTATGATAAATGTAGGGCATGCTTACCTTCCAACCAGGGTGTCGTAGTCCGACTTGGCCATGAGATCGTCGAGTTGCGCGCGATCCTCCAGGTCGATTTTCAGAAACCAGCCGTCTTTGAAGGGGCTCTTGTTTACTACGTCGGGGTTCTCTTCGAGACTTCCGTTTACCTCTTTGACCACGCCCGACACCGGGGAGTAAAGATCAGCGACGGTCTTGACGGCTTCGATGGTTCCGATGGCTTGCATACTTTCCACGGTCGTGCCGATCTCGGGGAGCTCGACGAAGACGATGTCACCCAACTCGCCAGCCGCAAAGTCGGTAATGCCGACGGTCACCACATCGGATCCATTTTCAAACGCAACCCATTCGTGGTTTTTCGTGAAACGCATGTTATCAAAATTCATTGCTGCTCCTTCGTACTGACCTGCTTGCCCTATTTTGCTCGACTCTTGTAAAACGGAAGCGTGGATTTTGCCACCGGAACTGATCGATTTCGAATATTCGCCGAATACGACGCTGCATCATCGGCCGCGCTGTCGATCAGCGCCATGCACAAACTCTTCTGCAGCGTCGGCGCAAACGTACCGCTCGTCACTTTGCCGATCACTTCGCCGTCACCGAGAATTTCGTACCCCTGGCGGAGAATGTTGCGCCCCTCGAATTCGAACCCGCGGAGTACGCGCCGGGGTCCGTTCGCCTTTTCCTCGCGAAGCGCCTTATCGCCGGTGAACCGCTCCTTTTTGAGCTTCACAATCCAGTCGAGTCCCGCTTCCAGCGGCGATGTCTCATCATCCAGCTCGTGTCCGTACAGGCAGAACGATGCTTCAAAACGGAGCGTGTCCCGGGCGCCCAGTCCGATCGGAGAGATTCCGCTATCCGCTCCCGTTTCCATGATCTCGTTCCAGGCCCTGACAGCCATCGACGCCGGAACGAATATCTCGAACCCCAACTCGCCCGTATAACCCGTCCGGGTCACGAACACCTCGGAGCCACCGGCATCGAACCGGAACCCTTTATAGTAGGGCGTCTCATCCAGCTCCTTCAAAACCGGTTGAAACATCGAACACTTCTTCAACATGTCCCGCGATGCCGGCCCCTGAACGGCCAGGAGCCCGAAGTCATCGCTCACGTTTCGCAGCTCGATGCCAGGCTTCTTTCTGGCCGCGACGTGCTCGAAATCCTTGTCGATGTTCGACGCGTTGACAATTAGCATGACCTCGCGATCATCGAGGACGAACACCAGTAGATCGTCGACAACGGTCCCGTTCTCTCGGCACATTGCAGTGTACTGGACACCGCCGGGGCCTAGTTTCGAGCAGTCATTGGTGATCATGTCGTTCACGAATGTCGTCGCGCCGTCGCCTGTCACGATAAACTCGCCCATGTGGCTTACATCGAACATCCCCACGCGCTCCCGGACGGCAGTGTGCTCTTCGATGATGCTTCCGTAGGCGACCGGCATCCAGAAGCCCGCGAAGTCTACCATCTTTGCGCCGAGCTTTTCGTGTATCTCTGACAGCGGTGTTCGTCTTGAAGTACTCATCAGGAAGCGTGTTTTTCGGTCGTCGTGAACCCGACGAGTTCACGAAGCATCGCACCGGTGTGCGACTCCGTACATTGCGCTATGTTGTTTGGGGTTCCGGTCACAACCACCTCGCCACCCTCGTCACCTCCCTCGGGGCCCAGATCGATGATGTGGTCCGCAGCCAATACTACATCGGGG